>DNPN01000298.1:0-7999 GCA_003501385.1 Rhizobium sp.
AGAGCTTCAGCGTCACTTCGCCTTCCACATGCTCCTGGCTCTTGTCGATCATGGCCTGCAACATTTCACGCTCAGGCGAATACCAGAAGCCGTAATAGATCAACTCGGCATAACGCGGCATCAGCTCATCCTTCAGGTGAGCAGCGCCCCGGTCGAGCGTGATGCTTTCAATGGCGCGGTGGGCGGTGAGCAGAATGGTGCCACCGGGGGTCTCATAGACGCCGCGGCTCTTCATGCCGACGAAACGGTTTTCAACCAGATCGAGACGGCCAATGCCATTTTCGCGGCCATAGGTGTTCAGCTCAGCCAGGAGCGTGGCTGGCGACATTTCAACGCCGTTGATCGAGCAGGCATCACCCTTGCGGAAACCAACCTTGATGATGGTGGCCTTATCGGGGGCAGCTTCCGGCGAAATCGTGCGCATATGCACATATTCCGGTGCTTCTTGGCTTGGGTCTTCCAAAACCTTGCCCTCAGACGAGGAGTGCAGCAGGTTGGCATCTACAGAGAAAGGAGCCTCGCCCTTCTTGTCCTTGGCCACTGGAATCTGGTTCTGTTCAGCAAAGGCCAAAAGATCGGTACGGCTCTTGAAGGCCCAATCACGCCAAGGGGCAATGATCTTGATGTCCGGGTTCAAGGCATAGGCCGACAGCTCAAACCGAACCTGATCGTTACCCTTGCCGGTCGCACCATGGGCAATGGCGTCAGCGCCCGTCTTCTTGGCAATATCAATCAGGTGCTTGGAAATCAGCGGACGGGCAATGGAGGTGCCCAGAAGGTAAACGCCTTCATACACCGCATTGGCGCGGAACATCGGGAACACGAAATCACGCACAAACTCTTCGCGCACGTCCTCAATGAAGATTTCCTTGATACCGAGCATTTCCGCCTTCTTGCGGGCAGGCTCAAGCTCTTCGCCCTGACCAAGATCAGCGGTGAAGGTGACGACTTCGGCACCGAGTTCGGTCTGAAGCCATTTCAGGATAATCGAGGTGTCGAGACCGCCGGAATAGGCGAGAACGACCTTCTTTACGTCTTTGGGAAGTGCCATGATGTTCAAAGTCCGTGTGCTTTGGGCGAGGCCGCTCAACCGGGCCTCCTTGGGTTTGAGGCACTTTTAGCCGGATTGCCGGATCATGCAAGGGTGAAGCAGCCGCATGGCAAAAAACTGCCGCATCATTTGACTTGTGGCAAACCAGCCCCATATGCGTAACGTGAACACAGCATATATCGCGTAGATGTATGAATTTATTTACTCTTTAAACTTGCAAAGCGACAAAAGGAGCAAGACATGACCGACATTCAATCAGTCATTGCCAAAGGCAAAGTCGCCGTTGTCACAGGAGCAGCCTCCGGCATCGGGCTGGCGGCATCCAAAGTATTTGCACAAGCTGGCATGTGCGTGGTGCTGGTCGATCTCGGCGGCGATGCCTTGGCGGAAGCGCGCATTGCCGTTGCCGCTCTCTCTGAAAACCCCGAGAGCGACATTGTTGCCATTGAAACCGATGTCGCCAAGCGGGACGAACTGGATGCGCTGGAACGCGCAGTTATCCAGCGTTTCGGCCACGTGCATCTGCTGATGAACAATGCTGGCATTCAGCCCGGCAGCAGTCTGTTTGGGCCCCATGCCAATTGGGATAAAGTGCTGGCCGTCAACCTCGGCGGCGTCATTGACGGTTGTCGCGTATTTGGCCCCGGCATGATTTCGCACTCCGAACCCGCAGTGATTATCAACACCGGCTCAAAACAAGGCATTACCACGCCTCCGGGCGATCCGGCCTATAATGTTGCCAAGGCGGGCGTCAAAGCCTTTACAGAGGCTTTACAGCACGAGCTGCGCAACACCGAAAACTGCAATGTTTCAGCTCATCTGCTCATTCCGGGCTTTGTCTTCACCGGCCTCACTGCCAATGGCCGCACAGAAAAGCCCGCTGCGGCATGGACACCGGAACAGACGGTGGATTTCATGCTTCAAAGCCTTGAAAACGGCGATTTCTACATTCTCTGCCCCGACAATGATGTGCCGCGCAGCCTTGATGAAAAGCGCATTGCCTGGGCAGCGGGTGACATTATCGAAAATCGCCCACCACTGTCGCGCTGGCACCCGGATTACGCTGATGCCTTCAAGGCGCATCTTTCGAAATAGTCGCATATTGGCAAAGCTGACGAAGCCCGATAGGAATGAATCACCTTATCGGGCTTTTTTTGCGAGTATTGCCATGAATTTCATACCCAGCCTGCCCACCCTTCTCGCCTTTACCGCCGCCTGCTTTCTGCTGGCGGCAACGCCGGGGCCGGATATGACCCTGTCTATCAGCCGCGCTTTGCGCGATGGCAAGGCTGCGGGGCTGGCTGTGTTGCTGGGCACCAATCTCGGAATTGCCGTTCACACCATGCTGGTCGCTTTTGGCGTCTCAGCACTGATTGTTGCCTCACCAACCGCCTTTCTGATTTTGAAAAGCGGTGGAGCCGCCTATCTCGCGTGGCTCGCCTTTCAAGCCGTGCGCACTGGCTCAAAATTTGTGGCCAAGGCAGAAACCGGGGCCAAAGGCTCCGTCAAGGGCGCGTTTTTCAACGGCATCTGGGTCAATCTTCTCAATCCCAAAGTCATCATCTTTTTCATGACCTTCCTGCCGCAGTTTGTCACAGCCAATGATCCCAACGTCACCGGAAAGCTACTGTTTCTCGGCGGCTGGTTCATGCTGGTGTCGCTGCCCGTGACCATTGCCATCGTGCTGGCCGCCCATAAGCTGTCAAATTGGCTTGCCGAAAACCCAAAGGTTTTACGCGGCATGGATTATACCTTCGCAGGCGTATTTTCCGTGTTTGCCGCCAAAATCCTGATGACGCAGGCCCGTTAATTCAGTCGAGTGGCGAGGATCAATCGTCCTCGCCGTGGCCCACAATCATCATCGCTTCAAACGCCAGACGCTCGGTCTTGCGCATACGCTCCGATTCCGACTTCAACTGACCACAGGCGGCCAGAATATCACGCCCACGCGGGGTGCGGATCGGTGAAGCATAGCCAGCCGCGTTGATGAAATCGGCAAATTTCATGATCTGATCCCAGTCCGAACACTGATAATTGGTGCCGGGCCATGGGTTGAACGGAATGAGATTGATCTTGGCCGGGATACCTTTCAGCAGCTTGATCAGCCCCTTGGCATCTTCCAGACTGTCATTCACATCCTTCAGCATCACATATTCAAAGGTAATGCGCCGGGCATTGGATAGACCCGGATAGTTCCGACAAGCTTCCACCAGATCTTTCAGCGGATATTTCTTGTTGATCGGCACCAGCAGATCGCGCAGCTCATCGGTCACGGCATGCAGCGAAATCGCCAGCATCACGCCGATCTCATCGCCGGTGCGGTAAATTTCCGGCACAACGCCAGAGGTGGACAGCGTAATGCGGCGCTTGGACAGCGACAGACCATCGCCATCTGAGGCAATCAGCAGCGCCTTCTTGACCTGCTCAAAATTATAGAGCGGCTCGCCCATGCCCATCATCACCATATTGGTGATCTTGCGGCCTTCGTTCGGCACCATAGTGCCAACAGGCGCATCGCGATCCGGGAAATCGCCCAGCCGATCACGCGCCAGCAAAAGCTGGGAGAGAATTTCCTCGGCGGTCAGATTGCGCACCAGCTTTTGCGTGCCGGTGTGACAGAAGGTGCAGGTCAGTGTGCAGCCCACCTGACTGGAGACGCACAGCGTTCCACGACCCTCTTCCGGAATATAAACGCATTCTACCTCAACCGGACGGCCAGCGCCGCGCGGCGGATAGCGCAACAGCCATTTGCGGGTGCCGTCGTTGGAGACCTGCTCTTCAACAATTTCAGGCCGACCAATGGTGAAATGCTTCTTCAGCACTTCGCGCATGTCTTTGGACACATTGGTCATCTGATCAAAATCAGACACGCCGCGCACATAGATCCAGTTCCAGATCTGCGACACGCGCATTTTGATCTGCTTTTCAGCCACGCCTTTTTCGCGCAGCATCTCGCCCATTTCTTCGCGGGTGGCACCAATCAGCGTGGGTTTGGAGGCATCCGCCAGCGCCGCTGTGCGAACCGGCTTTTCCCGTTCAATGCTCATTTCCGTGGCAGCCATCACTTTTACCCTATCAAAATCGGAGACCACCGCCCTCGCATCACCCAGATGATGCGGGCTCAAGCCTCTTACGATCCAACATTGCTCGTTTCCAGAAATATGCTTTCGCCCAACGTCCGCAAACAAGGGCGAGCGGGTCATCAAGACCACAGTTGCCGCGCCTTTATCATCAAAAAGGAGCCCCGTCATCCCAAAATCAAAAAGGGCCGGAAAACCGGCCCTTGCAAAGCTGCTATGAGACTTTTTGGCTTACTTGCATTTTTCAATGCGCTTGAAGGCGTCAGATACACCCTGCAACGAATAGGTGTAACTGGTCGGAGTGCCACGACCCGAAACTGCCTGCACCGACATGGTCTTGCCGGACTTCATAGCAGCCACAAGAGCCGGCTCTTCGGCAGCATTTTCCACCCAGGCGGCGCTGTCCTTGGTGAACATGGTGAAGCTCTTGGCGTCGATCTTCACCGTCACCTTGGAGCCGGTCTTGAGGGCATAGCCCATCATGGCCTGAGGCTCATAGGAAATGTTCTGGCCCGGACGCTGCGACACGATGAAGAAAATATCGCCATGGTTCACGGAAGCCGGCTCCTTGGTGGTCGGAACAGACAGCACGTAGCAGACCGTGTTTTTGCCAGACTTGTATGAGTAAGCCCCCCAAGCCTTGAACTGCTCGATCCGCGTTGGGCTGGGTGATTGTGCCTGTGCTTGTGCCATTGCCGCACCAGCAAAGCCGAGCACCAGAGCGAATGCCGTTGCGATTCTTTTTACAAACATTTTCTTACCGCCGCTTCTATTCGTCGAACACCAATTCCGGCCAAACCGCCACCCACAAGCCACACGACCTGTCGCAACGGAAAATCCAGTCCCGAAATTAGATTCAATTTGACTTAATTTTGATTACCAAATCGTCAACACTTCGGAAATTCACGCATTGAAAGCCGACATATTCACGCATCAATAGCCTAACGACGACGAAATTGGCACAGGTTGCATGCTGCCGTTGACCTTTCAGCCGAAAAGCAACGATGCACACAATCCGAACAACACAGAAAATCAGGCAGGAATTAGACTGAGTGACACATAAACAGGCAATGGCACTCGCAAGGTGCCAAAACCGGCATCACTTAACTGTTAACATCCAGATTATCGGCCAGAACATTGTCGGCCGCCTCATAGTGCTCATCCTTGATATGGCCGTTGATCAGCGTCAGCGCCGTGGTCAAAACAGCAATATCATCGGTAAAGCCAATCAGCGGCAGCACATCGGGTATGGCATCAAACGGCAAAACAAAATAGCCAAGGGCAGCCAGCAAGATACCGCGCACGCGCAGCGGCGTGTTGCGGTCTGTCGCGCAATAAAACGCCGCCACCAGATCACGGCTGAAGGGTATCAGGCGGATAGCCTTTTTCAGCGTCGGCCAGAATTTTGTTAAGACCACACGCTCTTGCCGCTCCTGCTCTGCCTCATCGCCGGGCATCAGGATTTCGCCGATTTTCACGTCATCCATCGCAACCATCCTTGTCTTCTTCTTCGACAATATGGGGATGCATGCGCGCAGGGTCAAACCCGCCGCGCGGCAATTTTGTCCATAATCTCGGCCAGCTTGAAATCATGGGTGGTCAATCCGCTGACGTCATGGGTGGTCAGGCGCACATCCACGCGGCGGTAGACATTGAACCATTCCGGATGATGATCCATCTTTTCGGCAGCCAGCGCACATTCGGTCATAAAACCGAAGGCTTGCGTAAAATCCCCGAAGGAAAATTCCTTGCTGATCGAGGTCTGATCCTCGGACAGCTGCCAATGATCAATGTTCGACAGCGCCAACGCTGCCGCTTCAGGGTTCAGCTTTTCATATCGCATTATCGTTCCTTCATCCCGGCTCTCAGCTTGCGTTGTTTCCAACGCAAACCATTCTGCGGGCTTTTATGATGCAGCATGGGCTGCGGATAGGTCCGTAACGCAACTATGGGAGGGGATGTTCCGCCCCAACCAGTTGATTTGCGCTGGAGCGCATCTCATAGAGCGGAAAATACTCTTCGCGCAGATAAGGCCCGCCGCCGACGGAATCTTTCGATGACATCAACACAAAGCGGGGTACAAAAAAGGGCGCGGTCTGGAAATTACCGCGCCCTGACAGGTAGTGAATAACATCGTCCAGCCGTGCTGACTTCAGTCGTGCCAGCGTCACATGGGGCATGAACTTTCGGGGGTCCGGCGGCAGGCCGATGCGCTGGCAGATGCGCTCAATTTCACCTTGCAGGGCCGTCATTTGCGCGTTTGGGGTGACACCCGCCCAGATGGAGTGAGGCTTTTTGGAGCCAAACGAGCCGATACTGTTGAGGCTGATCTGAAACTCTGGCCGATCAATCCGGTCCAGCCGATCCACGATCTCATCGGCGGTGCGACCATCGACATCGCCGATAAACCGCAGAGTGATGTGGTAATTTTCCACATCAATCCATCGAGCTCCTGGAAGCCCACCGCGCAGCAATGAAAGGCTCATTGCTATGTTGCGCGGAATTTCGAGGGCAGTGAACAATCTTGGCATAGAGAGCTCCCCGAATCTTTTGCAGATGCTAACAAGGAATCATGCTTGCAAATAGTAAGCAAGATCTTAATTCAGCTTATCCGCCAAAGCTTTTGTGAAGCTCTGCATGATGGGCAGCATGCGCGTGACCATCACACCAACGCCCTTGGCGTTGGGATGCATGCCATCGCCCAGCTTCAGGCTTGGGTCTGTGGCAACGCCATCCAACACAAAGGGGTAAAGCGGCACTTTGTACTGATCCGCAAGACGCTGATAAATACCGTTAAAGCGCTTGGCATAATCACCACCCATATTCGGCGGCGCAATCATACCCACCAGCAAAACGCCAATCTTGCGAGCCTGCAATTTTTCAATGATCGATGCTAGGTTTTTTTCCGTTTGCTCCGGCGCAATCCCGCGCAGGGCGTCATTGGCTCCAAGCTCGACAATCACCCCGTCGGTTCCATCCGGCACCGACCAGTCAAGCCGCGCAAGCCCGCCTTCCGTGGTATCGCCGGAGACGCCCGCATTGCCGATGCTGACATTCAAGCCTTTGTCATGCAAGGCATTTTCCAATTGGCTGGTGAGCGATTCGTCGCCCTGAAGCTGATAGCCCGCCATCAGGCTGTCGCCAAGGCCCACGATCTGCACCTGCTTTTCGCTGACCGGCGCATCGGTCACAGCATCCTCCATTGGAGAATCCTGAGGGGCTTCCTGCTGTGCAGGCTGTGCCTGTTGCGCCCACCCGGGCACAGCCGTTACGCCCGAGACGAGAACGAAACCCAGTGCAATAACGCCAAATTGACGGGCAACCGCTTTAAAACCCATGATGGCTTTCCTAAATTCACCCAAGGACATGATTGCCTATCAAATTTCATATAGGACGGAAAGCGCGTGAAAAAAACCATCATCGAGCTGAAAAAAGCGGATTTGACGCTTGGAAACGCCGCCGCCACCGTTCATGTGCTGAAAGGCATTGATCTCAATATCGAGCAAGGCGAGTCCATTGGCATCGTTGGGCCTTCCGGCTCTGGAAAATCCACTTTGCTGATGGTGCTGGCGGGTCTTGAGCGGCTTGATTCGGGTGAAATCATCATCAACGACACTGCCCTTCACACTTTGCGTGAAGATGCGCTGGCCACATTTCGCGGTCAAAACATCGGCATCGTGTTTCAATCCTTCCATTTGATTGCCAATATGACCGCGCTGGAAAATGTCGCTGTGCCGCTGGAACTGGCCAACATTAAAAATCCCTTTGATATCGCCGCCAAGGAACTGCAAGCCGTTGGCCTTGGCGAGCGCATGAACCATTATCCCGGCCAGCTCTCAGGCGGAGAACAGCAGCGCGTGGCCATTGC
>DNPN01000298.1:8247-14930 GCA_003501385.1 Rhizobium sp.
CGCGTGGCCATTGCCCGCGCCCTTGCGCCTTCACCTGCCGTGCTGATTGCGGATGAGCCCACCGGCAATCTGGATGGTGCCACAGGACGGCAAATTGCCGATCTGCTGTTTGCCAAACAAGTGGAGCGGCAGATGACACTGGTGCTGGTGACCCATGACAATGCACTGGCCAGCCGCTGCTCGCGCCAGATCCGGGTGCGCTCAGGCCAGATTGAGCCCGATGACGCCACAATCGCCAGCGCCACCAAGGCACTGATCGCATGAGCGTGTTTTTGCAACGTCTGAAGGTCGCGTTCCGGCTTGCCTTGCGCGAAATGCGCGGCGGATTGAAGGGCTTTTATATTTTTCTGGCCTGCATTGCCCTTGGCACCGGAGCCATTGCCGCCGTCAATTCGGTATCTACGGCCATCACCCGCTCCATCGCCGCGCAGGGCCAATCCCTGCTGGGTGCGGATATGCGGTTTGAGCTGAACAATCGAGAAACCAATCCACAGGAAGCAGCCTTTTTGCAAGGCCTCGGCACCGTCTCCACCTCCACCGGATTGCGCTCCATGGCCCGCCTGCCCGATGGCTCGGATCAGTCGCTGGTCGAGGTCAAGGCCGTGGACAGCGCCTATCCGCTCTACGGCACATTTGTCGCCGCCCCGGACAAGCCCTTGCCGGAACTGCTTGCAAAAACTGGTGATTCCTTCGGTGCCGTGGCGGTGCCGCTGCTGCTGGATCGTCTTCGCCTGAAAATTGGCGATACGCTGCTGATTGGCTCGGCCAAATTTGTCATCACCGGCACCATTGCTACTGAGCCAGATGCGGCCTCAGAAGGTTTTGGCTTTGCGCCCCGCCTCATCACCAGCAATGCAGGGCTGGAAGCCTCCGGCCTGATCCAGACCGGCAGTCTGGTCGAACATGCCTATAAAATCCGGCTCAAATCCGATGCTCCACCGATTTCAACCATTCAGGAACAGGCCAAAACCCGTTTTCCCGATGCCGGTTGGGCGATCCGCACCAGTGACCGGGCAGCGCCAAGCCTGACGGAAAACATCACGCGCTTTTCGCAATTTCTCACCCTCGTTGGCCTCACGGCCCTGATTGTGGGTGGCGTTGGCGTGGCCAATGCCGTGCGCGCTTTTCTCGATAGCAAGCGTAGCGTGATTGCCACGCTGAAATGCCTCGGCGCGCCTGCCTCTGTCGTGGTGATGGTCTATCTGTTTCAAATCATTCTGATTGCCAGCATGGGCATTGCCCTTGGGCTTGTTCTGGGCATTGTCGCACCGTGGATTGCCAGCTCCTATCTGGCGCAGTTCCTGCCGGTTCAAGGTGGCTTTACCATCTATCCCCGTGCCTTGTTGCTGGCGCTCACCTTTGGTGCCCTGACCACGCTGGCCTTTGCCATCATGCCGCTGGGCCATGCCCGCGAAGTACCCGCCACCGCTTTGTTTCGTGAGCAGGGTTTCGAGGCCCGCAAACTTCCATCATGGCCCTATCTGCTGGTGGCGGGGCTTGCCATTGCAGCCCTTGGCGGCCTTTCCATCTTCACCGCCTATGATCGACGTCTCGCGCTGGTGTTCCTGATTGCCATGGCGGGCAGCTTTGTGGTGCTGCGGCTGGTGGCCCATAGTGTGGCGGCCTTGGCGCGCAAATCACCCCGGCTTCCTTCGCCAGCGCTGCGGCTGGCGGTGGGCAATATTCATCGTCCCGGCGCTTTGACACCCTCCGTCATCCTGTCGCTAGGTCTGGGGCTGACGCTGCTGGTGACACTGGCGACAATCGATGGAAATTTGCGCCGTAACTTGACCGGAACCCTCTCGGAACGCGCCCCGAACTTCTTCTTCATCGACATTCAGCGCGATCAGCTGGAGACATTTCGAAACCTTCTGAAAACCGAGGCCCCACAAGGCCAAGTGACAGAAGTACCTATGCTGCGCGGTCGAATCACCGCCTTTAACGGGCAGGACGTGGCCAAAATGAACGTGCCACCAGAAGGCCGATGGGTGCTGCGCGGTGATCGTGGCATTACCTATGATAAAGACGTTCCGAAAAATGCCACCGTCACCCAAGGCGTATGGTGGGCGGCAGATTACAAGGGCGAACCACTGGTGTCCTTCTCCGAGCAAGAGGCAAAGCAACTGGCGCTAAAACTCGGCGATAAAGTCACTGTCAACGTGCTGGGCCGCAGCATGACCGCCAAAATAGCCAATTTCCGCAAAGTCGATTGGCAGTCTCTGTCGATCAACTTCGTCATGGTGTTTTCGCCCAACACCTTTGCGGGCGCGCCCCATGCGTGGATTGCCACCTTGACCGACACCAACGCCACACCCGTGCAGGAAGCAGACATCTTGCGCAACGTCACCAAAGCCTTCCCCACCATCACCAGCGTGCGGGTCAAGGATGCGCTGGATGTGATCAACGGGCTTGTGGGGCAATTGGCGACGGCTATCCGCGCAGCGGCGGCCATTGCGCTGATTTCTTCCGTGCTGGTGTTGTCAGGCGCACTTGCGGCGGGCAATCGTGGCCGCACCCATGATGCGGTAATTTTGAAAACCCTTGGGGCCACCCGCTCCATGCTGATCAGGGCGTTTACTTACGAATATCTGCTGCTGGGCTTGGCCACCGCCATCTTTGCCCTGTTGGCAGGCAGCGTTGCGGGCTGGTATGTGGTGAGCCAGATCATGAAATTGCCCGCCAGCGTCCTGCCCAGTGTGGCGCTGATGACCATTGTGCTGGCCCTTGTCACCACCATCGGCATCGGGCTGGTGGGCACATGGCGGGTGTTGGGCCAGAAGGCAGCACCGGTGTTGCGAGAGCTGTAAGGCACGAATATCCGATTCATTACAGGAGTTTAAGGCAAAAGCTCTTGTATCGAAGGCATAATAGCCACATATTATCCTTACGCATGCTGGAGCTCCGCAGCGGCGCTTGGTACATGATCTTGCACCGTGAACAACCCGGAGCTTAAATGAGAGGATACAATGTCTGATTTTCGCAATTATCAGGCTCAGAGTGGCGCTCGCACCAATGAGATGATCGATCAGGGCCTTCGCACCTATATGCTCAAGGTTTATAACCTGATGGGTCTGGGTCTGGCGATCACCGGTGTTGCGGCTTACCTGATCGCGATGTTGGCCACCACCACCGATCCGGCACAGGCCGTTGGCCAGTTTGGCAATGGTATCATGCTGACGAGCGTTGGCGTGGCGCTGTATGGCAGCCCGCTGAAGTGGCTGGTGATGCTGGCTCCGGTTGGCCTTGTGTTTTTCCTGAGCTTTAAAATCCAGTCGATGAGCGTATCAGCCGCCCGCACGACATTCCTGGTCTATGCCGGTCTTGTTGGCCTGTCGCTGTCGTCCATTCTGCTGCTTTACACCGGCCAAAGCGTTGTGCAGACTTTCTTTGTCACAGCCGCTTCGTTTGGTGCCCTGTCGCTCTACGGTTACACCACCAAGCGCGACCTGACCGCCATGGGTTCATTCATGATGATGGGTCTGTTTGGTCTGATCATCGCGTCCTTGGTGAACATCTTCTTGCAGTCTTCTGCCATGGCCTTTGTGGTCTCGGCTTTGGGTGTTTTGATCTTCGCAGGTCTCACCGCCTATGACACCCAGAAGATCAAGGAAATGTATTTTGAGCGGGATGGCTCGGACACCGCTGGCCGCAAGGCCATCATGGGTGCGCTGACGCTTTACCTCGACTTCATCAACCTGTTCCTGTTCCTGCTCCGCTTCATGGGCGACCGTCGCTAAGCACTCGAACAGACAGATCAAATCCAGATCGGGCGGCCTTCGGGTCGCCCTTTTTGTTTTCAGCTTGCGGTCTGCCTACACCTGTGAAAAACAAGGGGCACGAACAATCAATTTCATATCATTGCGCCATGTCCCTGTCTCTTCGTCCCGCCACGCCCAAAGACATCCCAACGATTACCGATATTTATCGACAATCCGTTCTAAGCGGCACGGCATGCTATGAAATCATTCCGCCCGATGAAGCGGAAATGGCGCGGCGCATGGACTCCGTCCTTTCCCAATCCTACCCCTATCTTGTTGCGGAAGATGAGAATGGCCATCTGCTGGGCTATGCCTATGGCGGCCCTTTTCGCACAAGAGCTGCCTATCGCTGGCTGGTGGAAGATTCCATCTATCTGGCTCCGGCGGCACAAGGCAAAGGCGTTGGAAAAACCTTGCTGAAAGCCCTGATCGAGCAATGCAAAGCCCTTGGCTTTCGGCAGATGATCGCGGTGATTGGCGGCGCAAGCCCGGCGTCCATTGGCGTTCACACCAGTCTGGGCTTTACCCATGCAGGCGGCATTACCGGCTCTGGATTTAAAATGGGCCAATGGCTGGATACGGTTTTCATGCAGCGCACCCTTGGCGAGGGCAATCAAACCCTCCCCGATGAAACCGCCTATCCCGGCAGTCTGCTGAAAAGATAACCCGGAGCTATTCGACCAGTTTCAACACCTTATCGAACACTTTGAGCACCTGTCGCAAATCATGGCCGCGCTTGAGAATCATGCCATTGGTATTGACCACCGAGAAGGCACCCTGCTTGGCAGCAAGCTTTGGATTTTTCTCAATCCGGTAGAGCGGCAATTCGCCAGAGCGTTTAAAAACAGAAAACACTGCCTTGTCCTTGAGGTGGTCCAGCGCATAATCGCGCCATTCGCCTTCGCCCACCATGCGCCCATAGACCCATAAAATCGCATCCAGTTCGGTGCGGTGAAAGGTGACCGGCAAGGGGTCCTGATTCTGGCGATAATCCCGCAGATCAATAACAGGAGCGGGGCTGCTTGCCTGCCGCTCTTGCCCGTCTCGCGATAAATCCGGCTGATCGGTCATGCTGGCTCCTTCACGCATATCGATGACAAACCGATGACAGTGTGCCTGATGAAGGATAAATTGCAAGACCCCGCGTCCACCACGCCATCTATTCCGACCTTGGGTATCCCACTTTGGGAAACTTTTGTGCGATGCCCCATTTTGGTCAAAACAGCGCCCAATTTTGGGAGCTTTGTCCGGGGCTGGCGCGCAAGCGTCAGGGTCCGGTCTGATGCGTTGCCCCTTACCCCCAGCCCCAATGCATCGACCGGGCCCGCTGTATCAGCATGCCATTTATGGCTTAAGGAGCGGAGCGCGCTCAACGGATGGTTCCATCACCATCGTCGCACCCAGAATTTGCCCGGGATCTCCAGAGGGTGTTGATGATTGCAGCAAAACGGCAAATCCATCACAGCCGTCGTTACGCAACACTTTGGCAGGTAGGGAAATACTAACATCATCACCACGCCACATGCCAACGGATTGAATATCGGTGACGCTGTTGAAATAGGTAATTCGCTGGCCTTTGTTCTCGCCCTTCAAAACGTCAACATCCTTGCGACGCTTGAAATAGACCACAACAACATCGGCCTGCCCCTGCCCCTTGCCAATGTTGACAGAAAGCTCGTCGCCGCGAATGGCAGCATTCACCTTCACAGTCAGCCCATTGCCGCTGTTTTTGAGGCTCTCCATCTTGCCCGACAAGGCCTGTGAATCGGTGCCTTTCATTTGCGCCCGGCCATTCAGCACGGCTTGCGGGGTATAGACGCCGCTTCGGGCAAAGCTTTTGGCATAGGCATATTGGCGGGCGGTGTTATCGGCAGAGCCAAGCGTGTCTGTCCAGCCGCGATAATTCCAGTAATCAACATGATAGGCCAGTGCCACAACATCCGGCCGGTTGGCCAAGACTTCAAAAGCCTTATCGGCAGGGGGGCAGGAGACACAGCCTTGCGACGTGAACAGCTCGACGACGCCCTTGAAGGCGTGCTCATCCTGCGCCATCGCCACAGAAAAACTGGCAGCACAGACGATTGCTGACACCAGCAGCGAGACAGCCATTTTCGCAAGTCTTGTCAGAACCATCACAATCGACCCACCATGCCCCTGACGCCGAACCATAGGTTTCAAGCGGTACTATCACTCTTGCTATATAATACGCATTGACCAGATCAATACCAAGTCACGTTGGGGTGAGGCCAGCCGTATAATGAGGATCAACCAAAAAAGCCGCCGGTGATCCCACCGGCGGCCCTGTTTTTCATCAAAAGGATACGATCAGGACGCCAGATCGCGCAGAACGGTTTGCAGAATGCCACCATTGTTCATGTAGATCACTTCATCGAGCGTATCGATGCGGCAAACCAAAGGAACATCCTTCACCGTGCCGTCAGCATAGGTGATCTTGGCAATCTTGGTTTCGCGCGGCTTGATATCGCCTTCGAGACCTTCGATCGTCACGGTTTCATCGCCCTTCAGGTTGAGGCTGGCCCAGGTGGTGCCTTCCTCAAACACGAAAGGAACAACGCCCATGCCCACCAGATTGGAGCGGTGAATACGCTCGAACGACTGAGCAATCACGGCGCGCACGCCAAGCAGGTTGGTACCCTTGGCAGCCCAGTCACGCGACGAACCGTTGCCGTATTCGACGCCGGCAAAGATCACCAGCGGCGTGCCTTCGGCCTTGTACTGCATGGCCGCATCGTAGATCGACATCTCTTCCTTGGACGGATAGTGGATGGTGTAGCCACCTTCCTTGCCGTTCGGGCCGAGCATGTGGTTGCGGATGCGGATATTGGCGAACGTGTCGCGCATCATCACCTCATGGTTGCCGCGACGCGTGCCCTACTGGCTGAAGTAGGCCAACGACACGCCGTG
>DNPN01000026.1 GCA_003501385.1 Rhizobium sp.
CGTGCACGGATTCATCGCGCGCTATCGCGCCCAACCCTTTTGTTCGGAGCCGATCGCGAGTTGGTTTTGATGACTGGTCTGATTGCGGTGATTTTGATTTTTGTGCTGTTGAAGCCAATCACCGCAGTGCTTGGTATCGCCATCTGGATCATGGTCGTTGGTCTTTTGCGCATGATGGCCAAAGCAGATCCCTTCATGCGCCGGGTCTATCTGCGCCACATCCGCTACAAACACTATTACCGACCGACGTCATCGCCATGGCGGAGATATTGAAATTGACGCATTGAAACAGACATATTGATATGGTTGCACTCAAACGCTTTCGACATACAGGATCATCCTTTTCTGATCTTCTGCCCTATGCCGCCCTGGTTGATAACGGTGTCTTGCTGTTAAAGGACGGCGGCTTGATGGCCGGCTGGTATTTTGCAGGACCCGACAGCGAGAGCTCGACAAGCTTTGAGCGCAATGAAGTCTCGCGCCAGATCAACAGCATTTTAGCGCGTCTTGGCAGCGGCTGGATGATCCAGGTGGAAACGGTTCGCATTCCCTCCAACGGTTATTCACTGCCCGAGCATTCTCAATTTCCAGATCCCGTCACGGCTCTTATCGATGAGGAGCGGCGTCAGCACTTTGAGGCAGCGCACAGTCATTTTGAAAGCCAGCATGCGATGATCCTCACCTACCGGCCACCGGAGAGGAACACATCGAAACTGGTCAAATATATCTATGCCGATGAAGAGAGCCGCAACACCTCTTTTGCCAGCCGCACGCTTGACTATTTTCGGACAACAATCCGGGAGTTCGAGCAATATATGGCCAATGTCGTCACCATCCGGCGCATGGTGACGCAAGAAGCTGAGGTCGGCGATGGCAGCCGGATCGCGCAGTATGATGAACTTTTGCAATTCATCCGCTTTGGCCTTGTCGGTGAGAACCATCCAATCCGGCTTCCAACCATTCCGATGTACCTCGACTATGTGGTAACCGCGGAATTCCACCACGGGCTTTCGCCACTGATTGATGGCCGCCACGTTGGTGTTGTTGCCATTGATGGCTTTCCATCAGAAAGCTGGCCGGGCATTTTGAACGCCCTCGATCTAATGCCGATCCCTTATCGTTGGTCCTCGCGGTTCATCTTCCTTGATCCAGTTGAAGCCCGCACTGTGCAAGAAAGAACCCGCAAAAAATGGCTGCAAAAGGTGCGGCCGTTCACGGATCAATTGTTCAAAACCAATTCCGGATCGCTGGATCAGGATGCCATGCTGATGGTGACTGAAACCGAAGATGCAATGGCGCAGGCCAACTCGCAACTCGTGGCTTTTGGCTATTATACCCCCGTCATCGTGCTGTTTGACACCAATGCGCAACGCTTGCGCGACCACTGTGAATCTGTGCGCCGTCTCATTCAAAATGAAGGTTTTGGCGCACGGATTGAAAACCTCAATGCCACCGAGGCTTTCTTGGGCAGTCTTCCTGGTGTGTCTTATGCCAATGTCCGAGAGCCCTTGGTCAGCACCCGTAATCTTGCCGATTTAACGCCGCTCAATTCCGTGTGGGCCGGTGAAGCCTCTGCCCCTTGCCCCTATTATCCACCGGGATCGCCACCCCTCATGCAAGTGGCATCGGGTTCGACCCCGTTTCGGTTCAACCTACATGTCGATGATCTCGGCCACACCTTGATGTTTGGGCCAACGGGTACCGGCAAATCCACGCTTCTTGCACTGATTGCCGCGCAGTTCCGTCGCTATAAAGATGCGCAGGTCTTTGTCTTTGACAAGGGCCGATCAATGTATCCGCTCACCGTCGCCATAGGTGCCGATCATTACCATATTGGGCAGTCTGACACGCTGGCGTTTGCACCACTCTCATCCCTGGAAGACGATACAGACAAGGCCTTTGCTGCGGAATGGCTGGAGACCTTGATTGCCCTTCAGGGTGTGAGTGTGTTGCCGGAACACCGCAATGCTATCACCACCCAGATTGGCCTGATGGCGCAGTCCACACGCCGATCCTTGTCGGATTTCGTGTCGGGTGTGCAGATGCGTGAGATCAAAGAAGCTCTGCACTATTACACCGTCGATGGTCCAATGGGGTCGCTGCTTGATGCCGAGGAAGACGGTCTGTTGTTCTCAAATTTTCAGACTTTTGAAATCGAAGAGCTGATGAATATGGGGGATCGGAACCTCATTCCGGTGCTGCTCTATCTGTTTCGGCGCATCGAGAAACGGCTGACCGGGGCGCCAAGCTTGCTGATCCTGGATGAGGCCTGGGTCATGCTCGGCCACCCTGTGTTTCGTGACAAAATCCGCGAATGGCTGAAAGTGTTACGCAAAGCCAATTGCGCGGTTCTGCTGGCCACGCAATCGATTTCCGATGCGGACAATTCCGGCATCATGGATGTTTTGAATGAGAGCTGTGCGACCAAAATCTGCCTCCCGAATGGGTCGGCACGCGATGGCAAGCCCCGGATCTTCTATGAAGAGCTCGGCTTTAACGATCAGCAGATCAACATCATCGCCAATGCCACGCCAAAGCGCGATTACTACGTCACCTCTCCTGAAGGACGCCGGTTGTTTGACATGGCGCTTGGACCGATCACGCTCTCCTTCGTTGGTGCATCCGGCAAGGATGATCTCAGACGCATTGATGAACTTCGCAAACATCATGGAAAGGACTGGCCCGTCCATTGGCTTAGAATGAGAGGGATTGATCATGCAGACACGCTCCTTGGCTCTCAGCACTGCCGTGACACTGCTGTGCACGACGGCTTTGATCGGCAAGGCTAATGCTGGTGGTGCGATCGGTGGCGGTGCCACCGAATTCACCCAGATTGCCAACAATGGCCAATTGCTCGATCTCGCGGGCAAGAGTGCCACGCAAATCTCCAATCAGATCTCCCAGATCAACAACCAGGTGACGCAGATCACCAATCAGCTGAAGATCTATGAAAACATGCTGCAAAACACCCTGCAACTTCCGCAAAATGTCTGGGCGGATGCTGAGAAAAACCTGTCGCAGCTGCAAGGCATTGTTCGCCAGGGGCAGGGGATTGCGTTTTCGATGGGCAATCTTGATGACATCCTCAAACAGCGGTTTTCCAGCTATGCGGATTTTCGATCAAACACACCGACGGCGGCCAGTTTTTCCGACACCTATAGCACCTGGTCGCAAACCAACCGAGACACCATCGCATCAACATTGAAGGCAGCTGGTTACACGTCGGATCAGTTCGCGACCGAAGAAACCACCATGCAGCAGCTCCGCTCGCAATCCGAAACGGCGCAAGGCCAGATGCAAGCCCTTCAGATCGGTCATGAGATTGCAGCCCAGCAGGTAGAACAAATGCAAAAGCTGCGCGGCATTGTTTCCCAGCAAATGACCATGATGGGCACCTGGTATCAGTCCCAGCAGGCGGAAAAGGATCTTGCCAAAGCACGGGCGGAGAAGTTTTTCGACGGAACATCTCTACCCACAACCGGTGGCAAGGAAATCGGCGTGGACTTTTGATCATGTCAAAAACGTATCTATACCTGATCATCGCGCTTCTCATCAGCATTGCCGGAACGGCAAGCTATGTCTTTGTCATCCAACCAACCGTGAAGGATGATGCTGAACTGCGGCGACGTGCTGAGAACATGTTTCCGAGTGGTACCAAACATCTACCCACGACTGGTGGAAAAGAAATTGGAGTGGAGTTCTGAGCATGACGGCGCGCAACGCTATTGCTTTATGTGCGATTGCTGCAGTTCTATGCATAAACACATGTCCTGCACTCGCTGCTGACGGCTCTGTTCTGACAAACTTGCAAACACAGATTCAAAGCGCGGCCAAAGGTTGGGAAAACACCATAATGGATGCTGCCAAATCCTTATTTTGGATTTTGGCCGGTATAGAGATTGCCATTGCCGCGGTTTGGCTGGCAATCCAAGCCCCTGCAATAGAAACATGGTTCAGCGAGTTGGTTCGGCGGATCATGTACGTTGGCTTTTTTGCGTTCGTCTTGAACGAAGGGCCGGAGTTTGCAAAGGCGATCGTTGATAGTCTGTTTCAGATTGGGGCTGGCAACGGTTCAGCGTCACCCGCCAGCGTCTTTAATGCAGGCGTCAATGTTGCCAATAAATTATCACAGAATGCAAAGTTTGGACTATTCGCTGACAATGCATTGGCGATTGCCTCGGTTCTGGCAATCGTCGTGGTGGTCATCTCCTTTGCTCTGGTTGCCGCAATCTTCATTGCGGTCTGGGTTGAGATGTACGTCGGTCTGTTGGCCGGAATGATCATGCTCGGTCTTGGTGGCTCACATCACACCAAGGATTTTGCCATCCGCTATCTGGTCTATGCTTTCTCAGTCGGCATGAAACTCATGGCATTGGTGATGATTGCAAAAATCGGCTCGGATGTTCTGATTGGCCTTTCCAATGAGAGCGCTGGAGACGACCAATTCCTGGCAACGCTCACGATCGCTGGCATTTCCGTTGTTGTGTTTTTGATCGCGTTGCAAGTGCCACAGATTATCCAGGGCGTCGTGCAAGGTGCTTCTGTCAGTAGTGGCATGGAGGTCATTCGCGCAGGCTCGTCTACGGCAAGCTTTGCAGCCGGTGCTGTCGGTGGTGCCATTGGCATGGGCCAACTCGCGGGCGGAATGAAGGATGCTTATACCGCCGCCAGAATCAATGACGGGCAATCGGCAACAAAGGCAGCAACTGCCGCATTCGGTGCTGGCGGTTCCGCTTTGGCATCGGCTGCTGCCGACAAATTGACCGGCGCACCCCATTCGCGTGGGGCCTCAACCCTTGGCCTTGCCAATCACAAACTGCGCCAAGCCAATACCACGAGTGCAAAACCCAACAACACTCAATCCTCACAAACACGATGATCTGATCTTCAGGGGGAATGTGAATGGCAAACAGCCCGCTAGATAACCCGTATCTTGCCGCGCGCCATGAATGGAACGAGCGCTACGGCTCTTATGTTAAATCTGCAGCACTGTGGCGCACCATTGGAATTTTATCCCTGACCATGGCCGTCATTGGTTTTAGCTATGGGCTTTATCAATCCACCCAGGTCAAAATGGTACCCTACATCGTTCAGGTGGATAAGCTCGGCAATGCCGTGACGAGTGGCATTCCAGCCCAGATTGAATACGCGGACGAGCGTGTTGTCCGCGCCATGCTGGGCTCGTTCGTGACAAACTTCCGCTCGGTCACACCCGATAACGTAGTCGAGAAGGGCTATATTGACCGGGTCTACGCGATGCTACGCCAGGCCGATCCTGCGACGGAAAAGGTCAATGCCTTTTATCGCAACAATTCTCCGTTTGAGCGCGCCCGCACCATGACGGTCTCCGTGGAAGTCTCCAATATCGTCGCTCTCTCCAGCCAAACCTATCAGGTTGATTGGACAGAAGTGGAGCGTGATCGCACCGGCAAGGAATTAACAACGCGCCGCTGGCGAGGCGTTGCCACCGTGACACTCTCAGCCCCGCAAGACGAGGCAATCATTCGTCTGAACCCGATCGGTCTTTATCTCAAAGACTTTGATTGGACCGCTCAATTGTAATCAACACGCTCTGGAGAAGCTCATGTTTATCAATCGATTTTTACGCGCGGGCGTGTGCGGCAAAGGGATAATTGTTGGCATGCATCCCAATATGCGTAAGGGTAGGGATAGAGGTATCAGCATCCGCGCGATCAGTCTGATCATTGGGCTGCTGCCCGGTGTCGCCATCTCAGCGGACTATTATTCCGCCAAGGAACTCAAAGCCATGGGGATTTCCGACACATGGCGCGGCGGCAAGGGCGTTGTCACCAAAGGTGCGGACGGCAAGGTTATCTATCTCTATGGCGAGGTGCAGCCCACGGTGATTTGCGCACCGCTTCAAGTCTGCGATATTGAACTGCAACCGGGTGAAGTTGTGCGCAACGTGCTCGTCGGTGATACAGTGCGCTGGAAGGTGGAGCCGGCAACATCCGGGGCAAGTGGCGGACAGGCGGTGCATCTGATCGTCAAGCCATCGGAAAGCGGCCTCACCACGTCGATGGTCATCACCACATCGCGCCGAACCTATCAAATCCAGCTGAAAAGCGATCTGACCCGCTACATGGCCCGTGTCGGCTTTGACTATCCCGAAGATGTGCAAGCCAAGCTGGATGCGGTCAATCGACAAGTACAGGCCAACACCATTCCCGGCGCGGGCGTTCCTGCAGAAAACCTCAATTTTGGCTACGCAGTCTCTGGTGATGCGCGCTGGCGACCAACGCGGGTCTATTCCGATGGGGCAAAGACCTACATCCAGTTTCCAAGCTCTATGTCGTCAGGTGATGCGCCAGTGCTTTATGTGGTCAATGGCCGGGAAAACCAGATCATCAATTACCGCCTGAAGGGCAATATGATGATTGCCGACTACGTCATTGATCGCGCCATCCTCATCTCCGGGGTGGGATCTCGTCAGCAAAAAGTCAAAATCAATCGGGGAGGCTGATCATGTTGCCCAGACGAACCCTTCTGAAATCCATCAGTCTTTTGGTCGTTACTCCATTCTTGACACCGCTTGCGGGCTGCGTGTCCTCAAACAGCGGGTGGTTCAATCCGGCGAGCAGCATCGACAGCGTCAATCTGTCGCCATCTGCAGCACAGGCCATTGCCGGTGATCTCGTGCCAAAACTGGCTGAGCATGTCGGACCGGGTACCGGCACAATCGCACTTCGGGCTGACAATTCCCCCTTTGCCCATGCGCTCATTGATGCGATGCGCGGTTGGGGCTATGCAGTGGCGACCCCCGATCAGCAGGCGAAGGACGACAAGATCATTCCTGTTTCCTTTACGATCTCTCAAGCTGACACCATGATCTTTGTGCGGATCACCACGCCAAAGGTGGAGCTATCCAAGGCCTATGCGGCAAGTGCCAATGGTGCCAATCCGGCCAGCCCACTGTCTGTTTTATCACGCACATCATAAGAGGGGAGGGCAGGGGATGAATGATCACGCTGAAAGCAATTCTGTCATCCCGGACGGTTCGCCAAAGATCCGTCGACTAAACAAGGTGCCGGTCTTTGCCTTTGTCGGCTTGGTCGTGGTGGTTGGTGTCGTCATTATTTACGGACTGGCCACACGCGGCATGTCGGGAGGCTCAGCAGGCATCAAGACGGAGCGCGGACAACCAGCCAGCAATTTTGCAGATCAGCTCAAGGCTGGCGTGCCCGATGCCGTGATTGATCCGCCACAAAAACCAGCACCGCCACCGCAACAGGACAGGGCACAAGCTCAGTTGCTAACTCCGCCTTCCGCCAATCCGTTCCAGCCAACGCCCCAGCAATCACAACAAACGGGAGTGCAGCCACCCCGGGAGACGGATAAAGAATGGCGCGAGCAATTGGCGCGGCGCAACGAGGAACAGCGTTTGCAGTTAAAACAGCAGTTGTTGATGAAGCGGCTGCAATCGGCCGATGCGGCCCTCGACAGCCCAATTGCCGTCAATCTGAAGGACGTTGCCTCGCAAGGACAGGCGCCCAATACCATGGCACCGGCAGGGCAGGGGGGTGGGTCAAGCACTATGCAATTGGGTGCTCACCCATCGGGTGCCGATCTTTATTCCGCAGCGTTGCAAGCCGTAAAGGCTGGACAAGGCAATGCTGATCCAAACGGACAGAGCAACAAGATCGAGTTTCTGAACAAAGACTTGAGTGATGCGGGCTATCTGCCAAAGCAGGTCGTGGCGCAGCAATCCCCCTATGAGCTGAAGCGCGGATCGGCCATTCCCTCCACCCTAATCACCGGCATCAACTCGGATCTTCCGGGTCGGATCACCGCACAGGTGCGCCAAAATGTCTATGACAGCGCCACCGGTCATTATCTTCTCATCCCACAAGGAACAAAACTGTTTGGCCGCTATGATTCCAAAGTCTCCTTTGGGCAATCACGCGTGCTCGTGGCCTGGACAGACATCATTTTTCCAAACGGCTCAACCCTTCAAATCGGCGGTATGGCGGGTGTTGATGTTGAAGGCTACGGCGGCTTCAAAGACAAGGTGAACAACCATTACCTCAAGACCTTTGGATCGGCCATTCTGCTCTCCATCATCGGGACCGGCATCGATATGTCCGTGCCCCAAAGCTCAACCCTTGCCACACAAGACACCGCATCTGATGCAGCCCGGCGTAACTTTGCCAATGTGTTTGGTCGGGTTTCGGAGAAGACCATCGACAAGAACCTCAGTGTGCAGCCAACCCTTGAAATTCGGCCCGGTTATAATTTTAACATCCTCGTCGATCAGGACATTGTCTTCCCGGGAAGTTATCAATGATCATTCTTGCGGCGCTGGCTCGCCTCTTCCAAGGAGTTCATGTACTCGTCACGTTGTACGACAGGTACCCGCGACCCATGCTAGGCACTCAAGCATCTTCAGCGCTTCACCGTTATCCTATAGCGTCTTACGCCATAGTCTCTGTGAATATTGATCGATACATCGAGCATATAAATCTTTTATGGCTAATGCATTGATCATTCGCAGAAATTAAAATCATAAATATTTGCATTCGCTCGACCCATGATGCATATTGATATTATATGTATGATGGATCGATCAATGCCAGCGACAAAGAAGCAGAGTTACGCACGATATACGATTGCTGCCGTCAGCGTTTTAGGAAACATGATCCAGCTTGAACGCAAATCGCGCAAGATGACGGCGCAGGAGCTTGCCGGCCGTCTTGGCGTGACACGCGGGACTGTTCAGCGGCTCGAACAAGGAGATCCTAAAGTGGAACTGGGAGTTGCCTTTGAGGCATGTACCATTCTCGGCATTCGCCTTTTCGACGACGATCTTGGTGACATGACGTTCAGAAACGAAGAACTCCAGAAGCGTCTTACGCTCTTGCCCAAATATGCCCGTCCACGAAAACAGATAGCGATCGACGATGACTTCTAAAAAGCAGCAGCCAACAGAAGCGTTCGTCTGGGTGTGGCTATCGGAAAACGCAGATCCGGTGGTGGCTGGCCGCCTTGTCGCGACGAATGGGGAGATCAGCTTCGTTTATGGTCGATCCTATCTTCAAAATCCGAGTGCGGTTGCCCTCTATCTTCCGGAATTGCCGCTTGAAGCGGGCGAGATACGCCCCCTTCACGGCCTCTCAATGCCGAGTTCCATTCGTGACGCCTCTCCTGACGCATGGGGACGCCGGGTTATCCTCAATCGCGCGTTCGGCGTGAAGGGAGGCAAACTGAATGGACTAGACCTTGATGAACTGACATTTCTGCTAGAGTCAGGCTCAGACCGAATTGGGGCACTCGATTTCCAAGCATCGGCGACAAAATACATCAGCCGCGGGACCGGCCACGCCACGCTTGATCAACTGATGACTGCCGCAGAGCGGGTTGAAATGAACCTTCCACTTAGTGCCGAGCTGGATCAGGCGCTCCACCACGGCAGCTCAATCGGAGGGGCAAGACCAAAAGCCTTGATCGACGACGACACGCGCAAATACATCGCAAAATTCTCGAGCACCTCTGACACTTATAGCGTGGTGAAGGGCGAATATATTGCCATGCGCCTGGCTGCGCTTTCAGGGCTTAACGTGTCGCCCGTAAAAATCGTCCGCGCGTCCGGGAGGGACGTATTGCTTGTCCAGCGGTTTGATCGCATTCACGCCGGCAACGCTTGGTATCGGCGATCCATGATCTCCGCATTGACCATGCTGGAGCTCGACGAAATGCACGCGCGATACGCGAGCTATCAGGACCTGGCTGAAACCGTACGCATGCGTTTTACGGCCGTTCCAGAAACATTGAGAGAGTTGTTTTCGCGTCTATGTTTCAACATTCTCGTTGGAAATACCGACGATCATGCCAGAAATCATGCTGCATTTTGGAACGGTGCTTCTCTGACGCTCACACCGGCATACGATATTTGTCCACAACCGCGTGCAGGAGGCGAAGTGGGCCAAGCGATGTTGATCATTGAGCAGGACAGGAGCAGCAAGATCGCAACCTGTCTCGCCGCAGCGTCGCATTTTCACTTGAGCCGGGCTGAGGCGATCGAAATCGTCGGCCATCAACTGCGGACGATCGGAAACAACTGGCGGGCCTTGTGCGCGGAGGCTGCCTTGGGTGAAGTGGATCGCACCCTGTTTTGGGGAAGGCAGTTCCTAAACCCTTACGCGTTCTATGGCCTTGATGGTGATGCGAGCGAGTTGACGACGATGGCAGACACGATACGGGCTGAGCAAGCATAATCAGTTGTTCGTCCGATCCGGCCACGACTTCCGTACATTGTTATTGCACTAATTTTATGCATTTGGCTTGCACTAATTTTATGCCTTGAGACCATAATTAAATTTCGCAATGACAGTTTCATACGAGCCTTAATACGTTACATGTAACAACCACGCGAAAGGCCTGTCATGCCGACACCGATCAATGAACGGGTTCAAAAGCGCCGAGATGCACTGCGTGCGGCTGGATTACGCCCGGTCCAAATTTGGGTTCCAGATACACGCCGACCCGGCTTTACTGAAGAATGTCACCGCCAGTCTATGGTCGTTGCCGCTGCGGATGCAGCCGATCATGACCTCGACGCGTTCATGGACGCAGCCCTGATTGACATCAACGATGAGGATGAGGCGTGAGGCGTGGCGAACTGGTGACCGTCGCAATGCCGGGAGATTTCGAGAAACCTCGGCCAGCACTTGTGATCCAGTCTGACAGGTTTGATCAACCGGGATCGGTCACTGTCTTGCTCCTATCAGGAACTTTGGTTGATGCTCCTCTGAACCGCTTGACGATCGATCCAACCCTCGAGAATGGCCTGCGTAAACCCTCGCAAGTGATGGTCGATAAGGCAATGACGGTGAAACGTGACAAACTTGGCCCACCCTTCGGTCGCCTTAATGATGAAGCAATGCTGTCTGTTACAAGATCACTCGCGGTTTTTTCGGCCTAGCGTGAACGTTCATCCCGATCGTCAATGTCAGTACGCGTCGGCATGTGGAGGGCAGCTCAGGAGGGGGGGGCGGAAGGGACCCTGCTAGAGGGCCACAGCAGGCCCTATCGGTCATTTGTTTAGGATGTTGAGTTTTGCGTGCAATTGAACCTATTTATCGTTTCGGCTTCAGCCGCTCGAGCACGGAAACGTCTTCCGCGCAACTCCTTGCAACGGTTTGGACAGGATATCTCAGAGAACCGTGCTAGATCCGCTAATCTCTAAAATGTCTTCTTCAACCATATGCAGGCATGACCGGGAGGAAGTCCCTCAATCCGGCCAAACTCCTCATAGCCATTCTGACGGTAAAAATCAGGCGCTTGAAAGCTGAATGTATCCACGTAGGCACCGACGCATCCGCGTCCGCGCGACTCGTCTTCTGCCTTCTTGATCAATTGCCCGCCGATGCCATGGCCGCGTGCCGAGGAAGACACCCAAAGCCAATCAATGAACAGCCACGAATAAAATGTCCGACCTTTTAGTCCGCCGCAAACATTGCCGTTGTTCCCTCGCGCGATGACCCATAGATCCCTTGCGTCGTCAGGGCCTGCCCGCTCGGCATTGAAAATATCGAGGCCGTCATCAATGAAGCGCTGCACCTCTTTGTCTGGCGAAACCTCTACCTCGATTTGGATAGTCAACGCCCTCTATGCCTCAATATTCCAGCCACTATTCTCGGCGCAAGTCTGCCAGCTTTCCGCGCTCGGATAAAGTGCCGATGCCACATCACGCATTCCGCAACACGTCTGCCTTGATCGACGGCCGACGGCGACTGAGCAAAAACAGGATCAAGAGCGCACCGCATGAACATAGTGTGGCGAGGCCAAGGAGAGCGTGACTGCCAAACTTTGTCAGCAAACTGATAAGGATCGGAGGTGATACGGCGGAAATTAGATTGAGCGGCAGCGCGATGCGTGACGTTGCTTTGGCAAATTCGGCCTTGTCGTAGAATACCAAAGGGATGGTGGCCCGGGATACAGCCAGCGCGCCGCTGCCCAAGCCATAAATCAAAATAAAACAGGTGATTGTCCAATAGGTGCCATCGCTGACGATGAGCAGCAGCATGGCGACAGGCAGGCCAATACCGGCGACGAGTCCGGTGGTGATCCCATCCCATCGACCGCCACCGACGAAATCCAAGCCGCGAGCACACACCTGAATGACCTCCAGCATCGAGCCGAAGGCAATCGCCTGCGACTTCGATAGTCCCTCCGCCTGCAAGAGTTCGATCAGCACTGCAGAAAAACCGAAGGTAACGAAGGCATTGAGCGCAATTGCTGTCACGATGAGAGCGAATGTGCCCTTGCGTGTCATAGTCGCCGGCCCGGTTGCCGACTCTGACGGGCTCACCGCTTCCCCCGGAGATGCACTGCGTGGCAAGCCGAAGAAATAAAATGGCAGGCAGACCAGCACCATCATTGCCGCATAGGAGAGGCAGGTGCCACGCCAGCCAACCGCCTCAGAGATCAATGCGGTCGTCGGCCAAAAGACGCTACTGGACAGGCCCGTTACCAACATGAGGGCACCAATGGCGCTCTTGGCATTTCGGCCAGCGACTTCATTCAGCATGATATAGGCGGCTGTGGTCAGTGTAGCGCTGCCGGCCGTACCAAGGATCACCCAGGCCGCGAAATAGAGCACTGGCCCTGTTGAAACGGAAAGCAGCAAAAAGCCCGGCGCAGCAAGAAAAGCCCCGGCCATCATTACGCGACGAGCACCGAAGCGCATAAATCCCTTCGCCAGCACGGGAGCCCAAAGGCCCATGACGACATACAGGACTGACGTGCCAGCGAAGACCGCCTCGATGTTCATACCAAGATCTGCGACAATCTGCCGGCCGATGATTGCGGGAAGGCTGACCGTACCCCACCCAATGACCTGCGTCACCGCAAGGACGAAGAGAACACCGATGATCTTCCTGTCGGGTCTGGATAACCGCATAGAGGCCGCCAATCGCAATTAAAATTGCTGGTTAGCGGCTTCAGATGTCAAGTGGATGACAGAAGTGTCCAAGTGCGACGAACCAATGTTGGAAAAGTCAGAGGTTCCGCGACAAGTGTCGCCTGTCCAGATCAGACCGTATCCGCGAATGCATTTAGCTCGTCCACGCTGCGAAGTTGAACTAGCGGCTTGCCTTGGACTTCCGCCTCTGCGCAAAGGATGACCCAACCATCAGATAGCAAGAGAACGCAGGATCACAAGAAATAACGGTCAACCGGATGCCATTGCCAACCTCTAGCCCTAAGTCGACATGTCAGGTTCATCTGGCAGAACCCGTAATCCTGGCACTGGCGAAAGTAGGATAATGAGAAACTGGATCAAAAATCCACCCGTTGCCACGAACAAACATGCGGCAACGCCGAAGTAACTCGCGACAAGAGCGCCGATCGCAGCCCCGAGCGGCCTTGAGCCATAGGTGGCGGTCATGATGAGGGCTGAGACGCGACCAAGCATCGCGTTGGGTGTAACCGCTTGGCGCAGTGTCATCGTCGTGATGGTCCAAAGGATTGGCCCGACTCCGAACACGAAAAAACTCATACATACTAACCAGAATGAAGGAAACCACAACGTCAGTAACATGAGGCAAGCCCCACAAAATCCTCCGAGCGGCCCAAGAACAATCACGGTTCCAATCGAAAAACGCCGCGCGAGGATTGGCACGATCATGGCTCCTACAATCATACCAACACCATCCACTCCTAACGCGATGCCGACCTGAGTTGCACTCATGCCGAGATTTTGGACAGCATAGGCAACATAGACCGCCATTAGAACCACCCACGCCGTATTGAAAAAAATCGCCGTGAACAGGATCGGAAGCAGGAATTTGTGATGTGCAACGAATGCAGCTCCTTCCTTCAGGTCTTGTCGCGGATTGCTGAGAGGGCGCGGTGTCACCTTGTCTTTCGGAACGCTTGCCAAATACAGCGCTGCCAGAATGGAAAGTGCAGTTGCAAGCACATAGGCGATAGAAGCGCCGGCCCAACCCACCAACCCACCGCCGAGAGCGGGACCAGCAGCGAATGCCGCGCTACGAACCAGCTCGAGCCAGCGGTTCGCATCGCCAAGTCGTGCACGAGGTACAATTGAAGGTACGATCGCAGGAGCGGCTACGCTGTAACAAACCGTCCCAACGGCCCCAACGAAGCCGAGCACCGCAAGTAGCGGTACATTCAGCATCCCGAACGCCAAAAGTAGCACGACAACGATAAGGGAAAGGCTACGCAGCACTTCAGATCCCACCATCAAGGTCTTGCGCGAGGTACGATCAACGGCCAGTCCCGCTGGAATGGATAGTAGCAAAAACGGAAGAGTTTGTGCCATTTGCAGCCAGCCGGTTTCAACCGGTCCCGCACCAAGCACCAAAACTGCCGCCAAGGGAGCGGCTGCCAATGCAATCTGCTCGGAAAACTGTGCGAAAAGATTCGACCAACCTAGGCGTTTGAACTCAGATGGCAGCGAAACAGTCTGAAAATAATTCGACATCGGCATCCTCAAGTTAAATATATGAGGACACATGAGCTGATCTGCAGGGCAGCAAGCCACCCGTTTCTTGCGGTTAAATTCTCTTTGTCGTAATAATCTCAGCTAAATCAAAAATGGCTCACCTGACTTTTACGACGTCGCGAAAGACCTGAGAGCGAGTCAAAAGTCGGGGCCGGTTTTCGAGAACAATTCGATTGCCAATGCTGCTGCCCGATCATGAATCCACCGGCGATCAACGCCAGGCGCATCAGCGCATATTTCAGTTTCACGGACCTTACCCCATTCAGAGCATTCGCACAGAAAGGCGTAGTGACCAGCCATTGGATCAAGCAAACCCATCGTGCTGCTGGGTAGTTGTTCGTGCACCCATGCAGCGCACAGGTCGGAAGGGGCTTCGATATCAGCGCCGACAGCCGCGATGGCAACCGGCACAGCAATCTTGCTCAGGCTTTCGCCCGTCAGGCCCCGCACCGTTGGTGCCGGTGCGCAAAGAAGAGCGGCTTTGATCCTTGAATCCTCATAGGACAATGATTTCCGGTTCCATGAGGCGCGGAACACGGCACTGGTTTCCAGCAAACGAGCAACCTGCTCCCCAAGGTCCGGAAACTCTCTCGGACCGTTGCCCAAAGGCTTGTCATGAGCCCAGTCGAGAAACAACGTCATGTCGGTGATGGCACCGAGCAAAGACAGTACCGTGTACCCCCCGAGAGAGAACCCTGCCGCAAAGGTGCGATCGAGATCAAGCCGCCCTGCAAATTGCCCCTCCACAGTGTGGTGATCCAGCAAAACAGTAAGGTCACGAGCGCGTTCCCACCAACACAGGAAGCCTTCCGGGCGATATTGTTCTGAAGCAGTGTTACCATGATGATCAACACCGATGACGACAAAGCCCGCTTTTGCCAAGCGCCAGCTGAGCCATGCAAGACCCGCTGCTGTTCCTCCGGTTCCATGAGACAGCAACACAACGGGATAGGTCTCTTGTCGGCTTGCCAGGTGCGCGTCGCTGACCACTTCAGCGGTGAGGAAAAAGGAGCGAGCTGATCCCTCAGAAATAGCGGCTTTTGTCGCGGTATCTTCAGTCGGATACCACGCTGACCAGGCCAGGGGCCGTGGGCCATCACCATCCCAGTTCGATCGGCCGCTGTCTTCTACCTTACCTGTGGTGAAACCAACCTCGAACATAATTTCCATCCATTGCCAGTTTTATCTTCTGACAGGAGGGGAAAATTACGTAAAATTGTCAATGTGGATCGTCGCTTTCTGTTCAAACTTCCATTGGGCCTGATTCCGTTGTTTTTGGCCGGATTGCCCAGAAGACCATCGACAAGAACCTCAATGTGCAGCCAACCCTTGAAATTCGCCCTGGTTATAATTTTAACATCCTCGTCGATCAGGACATTGTCTTCCCCGAAAGTTATCAATGATCATTCTCGCGGCGCTGCTTTGGGTGATTTCCGATGACGCCATCCTCTTGACGGGCGGCATCATTCAAACGCTGGTCGGAATTCGGGCTTCCGCTGACCTCGTTGAACATTTGCGACACCCCGGGCGGATCAGTGTTGCCCTCCTCCAAGCGATCAAGCAACATGATCGCCAAAATTACAGGGCTCACACTTTACGACGCAAAGCAGAAGCGTTATATATTCTCTCTAAGGAGAATGATTATGGCTATTGCTTCTCGTTCCTATACACCAGCCGAGGCTGCGGCTGTTAGTGAAATTGCAGTCAAGTCGGTGCACAACGCGATCGACAAGCGAATTTTAAAAACGCGTCTCGTTGGTGGTGAAGGTCGGGCTCTCTATGACGAGGATTTACTCCGCCTCAAGCTATGGTACGGCGTGGGTTCCATTCTTTCCGCCGAACGGCGCAAGCGCATGTTTGACACAATTGACGAACATCCCGAAGCCGAAACTGTCAGAGCGGATGACTACTTGATCGTCGATGTCGCACGGGCGAGAGATCAGCTGGCGGCACGCGCGCGCGCTCTTCAGGAGGCCGAACAAATGATCGAGAGTGTCAAAGGCGTAATGGCTGGCGAACCGGTATTTAGGAAGACGCGCGTACCCGTCAGAACTGTTGCCGCTATGAAATCTCAGGGTGCCAGCACACAGGAAATCGTCGACGGCTACCCTTCACTCACAGCGCGCATGGTAGAGCTTTCGGAGATATGGACGGCGGCTAATCCAGCGAGAGGTCGGCCTCGTAAGCTTTCTGAACTTGGTGCAACGATTAAATCGACAAAGCGCTTGTCCCTTCGCAAGGAGAGTATCAAAAAGACGTCTGGTTCGCCCTCGTGAAATTTCTCATTGATGAATGCCTTCACACATCTCTCGTGTCCGTTGCGCAAGAAAAAGGCCATGACAGTTTTCATGTGAACTGGCTAGGCTTGAGCGGAGAGGCCGACTGGGATCTGATGCCACGCATTGTCGCTGAAGATTACACCTTTGTTACCAACAATGCCCGCGACTTTCGCAAGTTATATGCCAGGCAAGAGCTCCATGCGGGGCTGATCATTATCGTTCCGCAGGTCTTGCCGCAGTTGCAACGTGAGTTGTTCGATCTCATTTTGCAGGATATCACGACAGAAGGGGAGATGGTGAACGAGGTCATTGAAGTCAGTATCGAGGGTGATGAGGCTATCCTCACTCGATATTCGCTTCCGTCAGCCTGATAGGTCACTTAGCGCCGCTGACCCTCGAGAGATCGATCGCGTGTCAGCAACTTCGACACCGCTATGTATTGGCTTTTACGTGTTTTCACAGTGCGGCCACAGCACCGTACATACAACGTGAATCGACTGGTATTTGCATTGGGCGGGTTTCATTATTCTTTTGCCTACGCAATTCCAATCGCCGTCTTCGACGCAGGAAGAATTGGCGGCATGCTTAAAGCCTTGCCCAGTGCCGGCGAGATCATTTTTACGAATGGACGCAGCAGAGTACACGACCGGCGCTGGATACAGCCTAACTTCGCGACGGCCTTTGGAGTGCGGATTGCCAAGCTGATGATTGTGACGAAATCATGGAAATAATCGTTGAGCTTATCGCGAAATCCTAATCTTCCGGCATCCTCTTTCGCAAAGAAGAAAAAAGCGTATCCTGAAACCCCGAGAGCAATCACAACTTTCGGGGGTTCTATGGATTATTCGACACTGCTTGCCTTCGCAGCGGCCTTTTTCGTGTTAGCCGCCAGTCCCGGTCCGGACAACATGACAATCATTGCTCGCACAATCTCAAACGGAGCGACCTCCGGAATCGCTTACGGTGCAGGAACTGTCGTTGGCATCCTGATCTTTCTCACCCTTGCAGCCTTTGGTCTGTCGATTGTCGCGGCCGAGATGGGCGTCGTCATGACGATCCTGCGCTATGCCGGTGCTGCCTATCTAATCTGGATGGGCGTGAAACTCTGGGCCGCGGAACCGGTTGTTCCTGTCTTACAGCCGGTCAACGGCCGACGCGGGCTGCTTTCCGTCTTTGCAACGGGAGTTGCCCTCAATCTTGGTAATCCGAAAATGCCGTTGTTCTACGTCGCGCTTCTGCCAAATGTGGTTGGCGCATCACTTAGCCTCGGCCATGTCGGTGTACTTTCGGCTATCATTCTTGCCGTAGAGATCGTGGTAATTGGAGGCCATGTCATCCTGGCCAGCCGGGCACGCAAACTGTTGCGGAGTCCGCGCATTGTTCGAAGGGTTAATCGCGCAGCTGGCGGGGTCATGATCGGTGCTGGCGTGGCCGTCGTTGCTGCCCGCTGACGGTTTGAAAACTTCAGGTAAGTTGCATTTGTTGCGACAATGACGTTTGCCCGTTATCAGTCAATGCCAGCAGGGTGAACGTTTACTGGACGTTCTCGCCCGGGACATCCGTTTTAACGTTTTGGCGGTGTCACGGGTTTTGAAGTTGTCACTCAATTGAATGGAAGAAGCTTTTTTCGAAAACAATGGGTGGCAACTATAAATTGGTCTCGGACCCCGTGCGGCACCCAAAGAGCATCATGAAACGACCGAGACAGACTCCATCCTTCACGTTGATAGAATTTTTCGGCTCGAGTGTTGCCTGCCATACAAAACAATTCGGCCTCTCGAACACCTTCCTGGGACAAGACTTGCTCCGCAAAGGATAGCAAAGTGTGGGCGACACCAGTCCCCCGAACGCTTTTGCCCACGTAGAGTTTGACGATCTCCGTGCCGTTCAAGGACACGAAACCAAGCAACTCTGTATCGATCGCGACATAAAAAGTATCACGCGCCTCCTTCAGCCAAACTGCAAAGTGATCCTCCGTCCGGAACGCAAAGACACCAGAAGGAACGAGATCCGCATGAGCGTCATGCCATCCATGATACCAGAGTTGAACAATTTTAGAGTGGTCTGCGGGCTCCGCTGGGCGAATGACCAACATACGTTCGTGTCCTGTCTTGTTGTAAATGCTTATCGCAAAACTCTGTTGATCGTATATCCGCTATTTTTCGCTCTCTCATGAGACCGCAGCAAAAAACAACGGTGGCCAACTTAAACTGAAAACTATCCTCTAATCCGGCGAAGTGAAAAGCTGTCTCAATTCAAAGCAAATTCACCAATGTTGGCAAGCGCCGACTTTGTTCAGTATCCTGCCGTGACTTCCACGCATTGTTGTTGCACTAGTTTGATGCCTTTGAATTGCACTAATATTATGCTTTAAAGCCAAGAAATTCGGCCTCACCGAGAACCATTTTGCAATGGCGAGACGAACTCAACGGCAACGTCGACACCGCAATGTGGGGGCAAAACACCGGTTACTGATAGGTGCAGATTATCAGAGCTTTCGTGAAGCCCGCACTTCCATGCGGATAAGATCTTTCAATATGGTGCGCAATTGTGGCCAAGGGTCATCTTCATGTTGGAGCCCGGGATCGAGCGTGACGATCAAGCAATGAAGTTTTGCTGTGACTTCAATAAGGGAGGAGGGCGGCGTGATCCACATCACGCGCGCCGAGATTCCTGTTCTTTGGATGAGGTCTTGTTCCGAAGAAACAGCCGCACTGTATCTCAAACGCTCATCTGCCTTTTTCCATTGCTTCCGGCGGTTTCGAAGCTCACGCCTTGCTTGAAACAATTGATCACGATCCAGTCGGAAGGCGAGTTGATTGATCTCAGCGAAAGAGTGGATGACGATGGGCTGTGGCTCACCGTTGAGTGATAACGTAACGGATGGACGGCCGCCAGCCTCTTGCAGTAATATGGCTTCGAGTTTTTGCCGCAACCGTGTGGCGCGAGTGCATTGCTGATGCAGAGCATACCATGTCGGCCACATTTCTCTGACGGGTGTGGGGCCTGGCTCCCTTGGTGGAGCACCGGGGTCGATGATGCGAGCGTCCAAAAAGCACGAGGCGACAGCGAGAAGATTTCGGCGGTCGATAGCGCGCGGAACGTTGTCACGCTTTCCGGTGGGTGACTTCATTTTTCTGCGGGTAAATGTAGGCAAAGTTCTGCTATTCTCAGAATCAGCCATGATCCAAGCTCCAGCTAGCTAGGTTGTGGTTAGGTCGAGTGGGGCGGTTGCAACGCCATGCTCGGCCGTCTGCAATTCTGCAAGACTTGTATATTCTAATAGGAAAACACGGCGGATCAACTAAATTCGCCTATATTAGGCGAATTTGTATGTTACCAATTCAATGTCGGATGGCAAGAGCTGCTCTAGGTCTAAAAATTGCGGAGCTTGCAGAATTGGCAAAAATGTCCACCAACACGATTGTTCGTTTTGAAACAGGCAAAGAGCTTAAACAATCCACAATCGATGATCTTCGCACGGTCTTGGAAAATGCAGGCATAATATTCATCGCCGAAAACGGAGATGGTCCGGGTGTGCGTTTGAAGAAAACTGCCTCCTGAAATCAAGCCTCTGCCTCAGGAAATATTAGCTCATGTAATGTCTTTAGCCTAGAGGCGAGAGCTTCTCGTCGGCTGTAGAGAAGGGCCTGGTAAAAAGCGATGTTGCCTTGGTTGATCAGCTCTGGGATCGCCTCTGCATCAGTTTAATGCCCGTTGACTTTCGTCTGGGCAATAGCTTGACGACTTTTTGGATGACGTCATGCAACTCATGCCAGTCATAAAGGTTACGCTCACTCACGCATTGCTGGATCGACATGAGCATCCAGACCACACAGGCTATGTCGTTTTCGGCTTGGTAGACGTCGAACTTCGCAGGCCGGAGCGACGCACAATTCCTGCAGACCGTGTCAAAACTCGTGACGCGATGAGTTTTAGCGCTTGCGCGGTCGTTGCTATGGAAACTTTGGTGGTCGGCTCCTGCTCGTGTGATAATCCGTTTCTGACGGGATCTGATCGACTCTTTGAGGGGAAAGATACTGCGTTTCGGGTTGCTGAGCTTCCCCTCAAGCCCTGACAGCGGCTATCAGGCCGGTGACGCCGACGAGGGTGATGGCTCTTCGAATGTTGTAGGCGAGTGCCGTCAAGCTGAACTCGCCGCGCACATTTTCCAGCCGCCGCATCAGGAATGCACCCTGATACATCCATTGTTTTATGGTCCCGAACGGGTGCTCAACGCTTTCGCGTCGCTGGTCCAGGACTTCTGGTCTGGCGGCAAGGCGCGCTGCCATCCGGTCTAGCACCGCCTCGTTCTCGACACGCCCAACCCTTCGATACCCATGGGTGCAATGCGCCTTCAGATCGCAGGACCGGCAGGCATCACGGTTGCAGTATTCGACAAGCTTCAGGTCGCGCGTCTTTTTCTCATAGCGTGGAGAAAGATGCTGTCCCGCCGGGCAGACATAAACATCCTTCCCGGCATCATAGCGGAACTCATCCTTGGAGAAGAAATCCTCGCGGACAGCGGCTCCTCGCAATGGCTTGGGGACATAGGCGGTGATGTCTGCCTTCTCGCAGGCCTCGATGTCCTCGACCTTGAAGTAGCCGCGATCGGCAACCACCTCGATCTGCCCGACGCCGAGCGTGTCCATCGCCGCCTGCGTCGTCTGTGTCAGCAGTCCCATGTCGACGACCTGGCTGCTGACCTCCTGTTCGGCGATCAGCTTGTGCTTCACGTCGACGGCAAGCTGGATGTTGTAACCGACGCCGACCTTGGTCATGCGCGCCATAGCGCGGCTATCCGGATCGGTGAGCGATATCTGGTCTTCGCCGGTGCGATCCAGCTCATCAAGCAGGGCCTTGTGGCGATCACGCTTGCCTTTGATCGCAGCGATCTTCTCGGCAAGGTTTTTGGCCCGCGGTCCGCCGCTGCCAGTATTCTTTTCCTGTGCATCGCCGTCATCGAGCCGCTTCATATACTCGGTCAGCCGTTCGTCGGCCTCGCGGATGAACTTTGTCAGCGCCGCCCGCGTGAAATTACGATCCTTGTTGTTGACCGCCTTGATGCGCGTGCCGTCCACCGCCAGCAACTCCCGCCCGAACAGATCGAGCTGTCGGCACACGATAACGAATTCGCGGAACACCTGGCGAAACGCGGTATGGTTCACCCGGCGAAAGTTGGCGATCGTCTTGTGGTCGGGCTTCAGGTGGCGCAG
>DNPN01000165.1 GCA_003501385.1 Rhizobium sp.
TGCCCACGCCCATGAGGTAGCGCGGCTTTTCGCGGGGCAGCAACGGGGCCGTGTGGTAGAGCAGATCGTACATTTTGTCCTTTGGCTCGCCCACCGAGAGGCCGCCAATGGCAAAACCGTCAAAATCCATACCGCACAGTTCGTTGACCGAGCGCTCGCGCAGGTCTTTATAAAAACCGCCCTGAGTGATGCCAAAAAGCAGATTGTGCGCCGTGCCTGGCGGGTAGGCATCAATGGCGCGCTTGGCCCAGCGCGTGGTGAGGGCCAAAGATTTTTCGGTATAGGCATAGTCCGCGCCAAAGGGCACGCATTCGTCCAGCACCATCATGATGTCAGAATCAAGATTGCGCTGGATTTCCAGCACCTTTTCGGGCGTGAATAGATGCTTCGAGCCGTCGAGGTGCGAACGGAACTCTACGCCTTCTTCACGAATTTTGCGCAGCGAACTCAGGCTGAAAACCTGAAAGCCCCCGCTGTCCGTAAGAATGGAGCCGGGCCAGGAAGCAAACTTGTGCAGCCCCCCGCGCCTGTGTACAAGCTCGTCGCCGGGGCGCAGCATCAGGTGATAGGTATTGCCCAGAATAATATCTGCGCCCCCGTCCCGCACCTGATCCAGATACATGGCCTTGACCGTACCCACCGTGCCCACCGGCATGAAAGCCGGCGTGCGAATGGTGCCGCGCGGCATGGAAATCTCTCCAAGGCGGGCTTTGCCACTGGTGGCCTTGAGGGTGAAGGTGAATTTCTCGGACATAGTGTTAGTCGTCTTTCCGGAAGAGAAGGCTGGAATCGCCATAAGAATAGAAACGGTAGCCGGATTCGATGGCGTGATTATAGGCAGCACGCATCGTGTCCAAGCCCGCAAAGGCCGAAACCAGCATGAACAGGGTCGATTTTGGCAGGTGGAAATTGGTCATCAGCATATCCACCGCCTTGAAACGATAGCCTGGGGTGATGAAAATGCCGGTGGCACCCGACCATGGCAAAATTCTGCCGTCATCGCTGGCAGCACTTTCCAAAAGCCGCAGCGAGGTGGTGCCGACGCAAACAAGACGCCCACCGCGCGCCCGCACAGCATTCAGCGCTTGGGCTGTCGCATCAGACACATAGCCAATTTCCTGATGCATCTTGTGGTCATTGGTATCATCTGCTTTGACGGGCAAAAATGTACCCGCACCGACATGCAGAGTCACAAAATGGCGCTCGATTCCAGCCTTATCCAAGGCATCAAAAAGCGCTGACGTAAAATGCAGACCCGCCGTGGGAGCCGCAACAGCCCCCTCTTCCCGGGCATAAATGGTCTGATAGTCTTGACGGTCCTGCCCGTCTTCCGGCCGCTTCGCCGCAATATAGGGGGGCAAGGGAATATGGCCAACACTTGCAATGGCCTGATCCAGCTCCGGGCCGGACATGGCGAAGACGAGATCGATCTCGCCCGCATCACCCTTACTGTCAACCGTTGCCGTCAGCCCGTCAAAATCAATCGTATCGCCTGCCTTGATGCGCTTTCCCGGACGGGCGAAGGCTTTCCAGCTATTGGCCGCCACGCGCATATGCAGCGTACAGGATACCGGCGTGCGCTCGGCACCATCGCGCAGCCGCACACCTTCCAACTGGGCGGGAATAACCTTGGTGTCGTTAAACACCAGCGCATCGCCTGCCCGAAGGAAGGACGGCAGCTCAAACACCTGTCTGTCTTCCAGCATCGGCTCTTGCTGCGGGCGCACAACGAGAAAGCGCGCGTGATCGCGCGGATTGGCGGGCCGCAACGCGATGTTTTCATCAGGAAGATCGAAATCGAACAGGTCTACACGCATGATACCGCACGAGTGTCTGTGGGGTTCATCCTGAACCTGATAGACACTCGATTCCTTTGTTTGAGTTTGTCTGATCAGGAAAACCGGTTTCCACGTTTCCCTGACAAACTCGAATTTGAAACGCGAAAACCCGCCCCAACGTGATCACGCCGGAGCGGGTTTGTTAAAAACGCCGCACTTAGGCGTCAGCAGCAACCTTCATCGAAATAATCGAGTCAGGATCGGTGACAGGCTCACCCTTCTTGACGGCATCAATCACTTCCATGCCTTCAATAACCTGACCCCAGACAGAGTACTGCTTGTTCAGCCAAGGTGCATCAGTGAAGCAGATGAAAAACTGCGAGTTGGCAGAATTCGGGCTCTGCGAACGGGCCATGGAGCAAGTACCACGCACATGCGGCGTTGCCGAAAATTCAGCCTGCAGGTCTGGCTTGCTGGAGCCCCCCATGCCTGCACGGCCGGGGTTGAAGCTTTCGCCGCCCTTTTTGCCAAACTTCACGTCGCCAGTCTGCGCCATGAAATCAGGAATAACGCGGTGGAACACCACGCCATCATAAGCACCTTCGCGCGACAATTCCTTGATGCGCGCAACGTGACCTGGGGCCAGATCCGGGAAAAGGGCAATAACGACCTTACCCTTTGTGGTTTCCACGATGATGGTGTTTTCCGGATCCTTGATCTCGGTCATGTGTCTCTCCTTGGCGTATCGGGCTATCCGCCCTGTTTGTCACTGCCCTCTCCATGCCATTCCCAGCCAAGGGAATGCAAGACGAGGGCAGCAGAAATGATGTTTTCGCTCGGTTTACTTACGGCCCAGCGTCACCTTGATCATCCGATCCGGATCGCTGACCTCGCCGTTGCCGCCCTGGCCGCGCTTGATCTTGTCAACAAATTCCATACCCGACACAACCTTGCCGACCACGGTATATTGGCCGTTCAGGAAGCTGCCCGGTGCAAACATGATGAAGAACTGCGAATTGGCAGAATTTGGATCCTGCGAGCGAGCCATGCCGACCGTACCACGGTCAAACGGCACTTTCGAGAATTCGGCAGGAATGTTTGGCAGCTTGGAACTGCCGGTACCTGCGCGGCTCTTATCGAAGCCGCTTTTCATGTTACCGTATTGCACATCGCCCGTCTGGGCCATGAAACCGTCGATGACGCGATGAAACGCAACATTGTCATACTGACCCTGCGACACCAGCGTCTTGATCTGCGCCACGTGCTTCGGCGCAACTTCAGGCATCAGCTGAACAACAACAGGGCCGTCTTTCAGCTGGATGGTGATAAAGTTATCCGTTGACTGCGCCTTGGCCGCTGTTGTCAGCGTGGACAATGCAAGAAGACCTGCAAATGCAAAAGACAGAAATTTCATGATGGCTCCATAATGGTGTAAAAAGCTCAGGCGTTGCGCCTGGCGTTCAGCGCCCGCAAGATGGGAGCTGGCACAAAGGCGCTGACATCACCGCCCATGGTGGCGATTTGCCGAACCAATGTGGCGGTTATAGGCCGCGACGCTGTTCCTGCGGGGATGAAGATGGTTTGGACATCCTGCGCCAGCTGTCTGTTCATGCCCGCAAGTTGCATCTCGTAATCCAGATCAGAGCCATCGCGAAGGCCCCGCACCAGCAATTTTGCAGCGTGTTGGCGGGCGGCATCAACAGCAAGGCCATCAAATGCAATCACGGATATATCTGCTTCGCGAGTCGGCAGGGCTTCCGTCAAACTTTCACGAATGAGGGCTGCCCGTTCATCAAAGCTGAACATTGGGGCTTTGCCCGGATGAATGCCGATACCGACCACAACATGGGTTGCGACATTCAGAGCCTGAACCAAAACATCCAGATGACCATTGGTCATTGGATCAAATGAACCCGGATAGAAGGCTGTTGTCATGGTCGCGCCCTGCTTTTCGATGCAGGCCTTTTGTCACGGAAGGCGCGGAACCGCAAGGGTTTGACAGCCAACATCCGTTCATATTTGTGGCGGCCCGCCCAATGAACGTCACCTGAACGACGCATTCAGCACCGCTTCAAAAGCTCGGTCTTATAACGGCATCATGTTCAACAGAACAGCCGAAAGGAATTGAAATGCTTGCAGTTTCTTTGATTTTTGCTGCGGTCGCCTCACTCTTCGTCGAAGCGATCGTGGATTATCTGGACGAATATCGCAATGAGGCACTCGAATACGCTGGTCGTTAGATGAACGCCAGATGAACAGAGTGTTAAGGACAGCTTCAGCAGCGCATCTATAAAAGAGTGCAATGCACACAGGAACAAGTTGCCGGGTATCGCCCTAACAGGCTCGAACCTGCACGTTTCAAGAGGGATTAAGTCAATGCTTGATAAAGTAACGATGATCAACCTGGTTTGGACCGCCATGATTGGCGCAATGCTCGCAACCAGCATCACTTTTCACATGAAGGATCAGAAGATCGCTTCCATGTACGGCCCATCCATTACCGCAAGCTACGACAGCTTCGCCCGCTAAGCCGGGATGCAACGCAACCGTTGCCTTGTGATAAGCCGTTTGAGTTATCACACCCTTCAACGGATGTGGTCAGGGTCGTCGATCCTGACCATTGATAAGGAATTTGCGCTATGATGATCACAAATAAAAGCGACTTTTAATTGCGGTAAAAATTTTCACAACTTGACAATGCACGCAAAATTGGTAGCCATCATCCAAGCAACCTTTAACGGGAGTTTTGATGATGAGCAGTGCCAGAATTGTCTACAATACAATCTTTGAGGCCGGCGATTTTGTGACTGGCGTCCGCCAGCTCTCGGCAGATGGCCAATCCGTTGTGCTATCAGGAAATCATCCGGTTGGCAGCATTAAAACATTGCAGGCGATGCTCTACAGCGGCCCGCTTTATCCAAGCAATTCCAAAGGTTATTCGTTTTTTCAGCCGATATTTCCAGGCCAAACCGTAACAACCTCCACCTTTTACGGCCCCAACACGCCACTTTTCAACCCCGGTATTGGCGCTGGAAATGTACGCGCCGTGGGCAGCTACAAATATGAAGAGGCTGGCGCTGCCGATTTTGGCATGATGTATCACGGGCCTCTTGATGGTTCTGGAAAGTGGACAGCGCTGATTGTACCAGAATCGGTGGC
>DNPN01000018.1 GCA_003501385.1 Rhizobium sp.
TGCATCAGGGCGATCCGGTGTATCTGGGGCGCATGTGGTGCGAAAAGGATGGCCGTCTGCTGGTCACCGGCGGTTTGGGCAAATCCGCCTCCTGCGATCACACCACAGCCATCACCTTCGGCAATAATGAAGGCTGGCATGATGATGTGTCAGATGGTCCGGTGACCGCCAAAGTGACACTTGACGGCGTTGAGCTGCCCGTAACGCCAGCATGGCTGGTGGTGGCGCCACCCAATTATGGCCCGCAGCGCAAATCCGTACGTACCATGTGGGATTTGATGCGCGATGTGGCCATTCAGGCCAAGACGCTCACAGCGCCTGTGAAGCCATCGTTCACCTATGACATCTATCCGATTTTTGAACGGATGACGGGCCTGCAATGGGTCAATGCCGGGTTTGCGGCAGGATTTGGCTGGAATTCAGGCTATGACTTCACCAATCCGGAATGGATTGCGCGCCTGAATGATGCCAGCGAGGCCAATCAGGAAACGCGCCGGGTATTGAAAAACAATTTCCGCCATTATGATGTGGATTCCTGGTCGCCGGTGCCATGGCCATGGCTCTATGGCGACGCGATGAATGACCCGCCGGCCCACACCCCGCGGCAGCATTCAACCCTCAGCCAGACCCAGCTCACCATGCTGGATCAATGGGTGGCGGGTGATTTTGAAGCCGATTGGGGCCAGGTGCCGGTCTATCACAGCTTTGATGAGGTTCCGCTGAAGCAACAGGGTGACATTCTCACCAAGGCCGCGCTGGATTTCTGCCTGGCGGATGCCTTCCATCCGGGCTGTGAAATGACCTGGCCTGTGCGCTACTCCACCATGTATATGGAACCCTTCCGCTTTGCCCATGCGCCGAAAGGCTGGGTGGAACCTGGCCTTGGGGCAATCCTCTCGTCCGACACGGTCACCATCCCCAATGGTCCACTGTATGGCCAATTGCCGGGCGGGATTACCCGCTGGATGGCGGTGCCATGGCAGACCGATACGGCCAGCTGCCGTTCAGGCTACACATCGAGCTATGATCCGAATGTGCCGACCTTCTGGCCAGCTCGCGTGCCCAACGAGGTGCTCACCCGCGAAAGCTATACCGTGGTCATGGATGCCTCGAAAGCGCCGGAAGAGCGCTTGGCAGCCTTTGCCAAACGCGCCAGCTGGAACAATCCGCTTGGCACCACCAACAGCTACACCGACCAGATCAACAATATGATCCACCATTTTGATCACATGGGTGTTGTTGAGGTGCGCCCCGGCCCAACAGATCCCACCGGTGCAAAGCTTTTCCCGGCTTTGATCGAGGTGGAAGACAGCCACGTGCCGGTCAAGGATAGCAAAGCGCCCGCCACGGCCCTCACAGCCACCCTTCAAGGTAAGACCGACCTGTCGAAAATTGACAAGGTGCGACGCTTCCCGCACGGACTGCGCCGCTAGAGTCTGTCAGGTTCAGATTGAACCAGACAGACTCTAAAATCTCTTGTTTTCGTTTGTCTTTTCGGGAAAACCGGGTTCCACTTTTCCCTGACAAACTCTAAGCGTGACCGGTGAACATGATTGAAAAAAGCGGTCCGTCGACTCAGGCCCCAACCCTCATCCCCGCCGATGTGGTGGTGGTTGGGGCGGGTCCGGCGGGTGCCAGCTTCGCACTCAATCTTGCGTCATTCCATCGGGTGTTGCTGATCGACAAACAGCAAGACCCGATGTCGCGCATTGGCGAATCTTTGGCCGCAGCTGCGCGCCGCCTTTTGGCAGACATGGGCTTGTGGGAAGATTTTTTGCTGGAAGGCCACAGCAGCTGTCACGGAGGCCAGTCGATCTGGGGCAGTGCAGCGCCAGCCGAGCTTGATAGTCTGCGCGATCTGGATGGTCCGGGCTGGCACCTTGACCGGCACCGCTTCACCCAATGGCTGCGGCAAGCGGCCTGCGTCCGTGGAGCGGCGGTTTTGGCCCCGGCTCTGATTGAAACCGTCACCCGAGGGGTGGATGGTGGCTGGATCATTGATCTCACCCTTGGAGACCGCCCGCTCCAGGTGCGGCCCAAACTGGTGGTGGATGCGGGGGGCCGTGGCTCGCCACTTGCCAAACAGCTGGGAGCCACGCGAACCGTCACGGATAAACTCGTCTGCCGTTATCTGCACGGCACAGACATAGCTTCACGCCAATCCGGCATAACCCATATTGAAGCGGAAGCAGATGGTTGGTGGTATTCCGCACCCCTGCCCGGTGGGCGGCGCGTTCTTGCCTTTCACACCGATGCCGACCTGCCAGCCGCCCAACAGCTGCGCGACACGCAAAGCCTGATGCAGCGCCTGCAAAATGGTACACTCCTGCCCAAAGTTCTTACGCAATCAGGCTTTCGACCAGAGGGAGAAACGGGATTTTGTGCCGCGCATAGCAGCCATCTGGATGCGGCGTTTGGTGAGGGATGGATGGCGATTGGCGATGCCGCGATCAGCTTTGATCCGCTCTCTTCGCAAGGACTGTTCAACGCCCTCTACGCTGGCCTCGCAGCGGCAGAAGCCGCAGACCGCTACCTTGGCGGCGAACATGCGGCCCTTGCAAGCTATGGCGATGGCCTTCAGCCAATTCAAGCAGCCTATCGCCATCACCTGCAAGCGTGGTACGGCATGGAACGCCGCTTCCAGAGCAATCTCTTCTGGCAGCGGCGTCACCAAATGGTTTAACCGAAACGTCCGGTGACGTAGTCACTGGTTTTCTGCTCTTTCGGCGCACTGAAAATCTTCTCGGTGGTGTCAAACTCCACCATCTCGCCCAGATACATAAACGCCGTGTACTGCGAGATACGCGCCGCCTGATGCAGGTTATGGGTGACGATAGCGATGCAATAATTCGCGCGCAGAACCTCAATCAGCTCTTCGAGCTTGCTGGTGGAAATCGGGTCCAGCGCCGAGGTTGGCTCGTCCAGCAGCAATACCGACGGCTTCACCGCAATGGCGCGGGCAATGCAAAGGCGCTGCTGCTGGCCACCAGACAGACCAAGACCGCTCTGGTGCAGCTTGTCCTTCACTTCGTTCCAAAGCGCTGCTTCTTGCAGGGCCGATTCCACCCGCTCATCCATATCGGCCTTGGAGACTTTTTCGGAAAGACGAATGCCAAAGGCAATGTTTTCATAGATCGTCATGGGGAACGGCGTTGGCTTTTGAAACACCATACCGATCTTGGAGCGCAGCCGGTTCAAATCCTCGGAAGGCTTCAGAATATCGCGGCCATCCAGCAAGACCTCACCCGTGGCCTTCTGGCCGGGATAAAGATCGTACATGCGGTTAAAAACCCGAAGCAGCGTGGATTTTCCACAGCCAGACGGCCCAATAAACGCTGTGACCGTGTTATCACGCAGCGGCAAGTTGACGCTTTTCAGCACCTGAACGCCGGGCTTATAAAAAAACGATACGCCCTTGGCCTCAAGCTTCACGGACCGGCCAATATCGGAAGGATTGAATGGCTCCGACGGAGACTTCGTTGGGCCCTTGGTAATTCCCGCACTGTATGTGCTCATTTTACTTCTCCTTCGCAAAGAGTGATCCGGAAGCAAGGCTCCGTGCGACAATATTAAGGACCAGAATGGTGATCGTGATAATCAGCGCGCCACCCCAGGCAAGACGCTGCCAATCATCATAAGGGCTCATGGCAAACTGGAAGATCACCACAGGCAGATTGGCAATTGGCTGGCTGAGATCTGCCGTCCAGAACTGGTTGTTAAGGGCCGTAAACAGCAAGGGCGCTGTTTCACCGCTGATACGCGCCACGGCCAGCAGAACGCCGGTGAGAATACCACTGCGCGCGCTGCGCCAGATCACGGACGTCATCACTTTCCAGCGTGGCGCACCGAGGGCGGCTGCCGCTTCACGCATGGCATCCGGCACCAGCGCCAGCATATCCTGTGTGGTGCGATTGATCACAGGAATGGCAATCACGGCCAGCGCAATCGCCCCGGAATAACCGGAGAAATGCTTGAACGGCACCACCAGCAAAGCGTAGATAAACAGGCCGATAATGATGGAAGGTGCGGCCAAAAGGATATCATTGATGAAGATCGCCACCTGCGCGATCTTCGAGCCACGGCCATATTCTGCCAGATAGGTTCCAGCCAGAATACCCACAGGCGTTGCAATGATGGTGGCAATCAGCGTCATGGCAAAGGAGCCATAAATGGCGTTGGCCAAACCACCCTTGGAGCCGGGTGGCGGGGTCATCTGGGTAAAGATATCCAGACCAATCGCGCCAAGCCCCTGACTGAGCAATGTCCACAAAATGGAGGCCAGAAAGCCCAATCCCACGACAGCCGACACAATAGAAAGGCCGAGCGCGATACGATTGATAAGATAGCGGCGGGAAATAATCGACATCCGGATATCCTCAATAGGTTTCGCTGCGGCCAATCAGCCACTTTGCCACAGCCAGCACTCCAAAGGTGATGAAGAACAGGATAAGGCCCAGAGCAATCAGGCTGGATGAATAGAGATCGGAAGTCGATTCGCTGAATTCATTGGCAATCGATGCTGAAATCGTGGTGGCAGGAGCCAGAAGCGATGAGGCAATGCGGTGCGAATTGCCAATCACGAATGTCACGGCCATGGTCTCGCCCAAGGCACGGCCTAGGCCAAGCATGACCCCGCCAATCAAGCCACGGCGGGTGTAGGGAATGATGATGTGATACACGACTTCCCACGTGGTCATGCCCATGCCGTAAGCGGATTCCCGCAACAGCACCGGCACAGTGGCGAATACATCGCGCGTGACGGAGGTGATGAACGGCAAAATCATGATGGCCAGCACAATGCCCGCTGTCAGCATGCCAATGCCGTAAGGCGCACCACTGAACAGAATGCTCAAGCCCGGCACATCACCAAACATGCTGATCAACACCGGCTGAACCGAAGACTGCATGATGGGTGCCAGAACAAAAAAGCCCCAAAGCCCATAGATAATGCTGGGGATGCCAGCCAACAGCTCAATGGCAACGCCAATGGGCCTTTGCAACGGCACCGGGCAAATCTCACTGAGAAAAATCGCAATACCAAAGCTGATCGGAACACCAATCACCAGCGCGATCACCGAGGTGACCAGCGTGCCATAGATCGGAGCCGCAGCACCATAAATGTCCTTGGCGGGGCTCCAGCGTTCATTCCAGATGAAGCTAAGGCCAAACTCTTTCCATGTGGGAAGAGAGTCAATGAACAGGGACAGGAAAACTCCGAGCAGAACCACCATGACCAGCATGGCGCAGAACCATGTCGTTCTGATAAAAACCGCATCCTGAATGCGTTGGCTTTTGCCACTCGCTAGACCATCGCTCACCGGCGACTGGCTCTCAATCATCATCCGAAACCCCAGATTTGGTCATCATGCCAACAGGCAGCGGATGCGCAAGCACACCCGCTGCCGATCAATCGGGTATTACCCCAGATGATTACATGGCCTTGTAAACAGGCTTGCCATCAGCCTTGATGGTGTCTTCCCAGGACTTTTCGATCAGGGTCACAACTGGCTTTGGAATTGCAACATATTGCAGATCCTTGGCCTGCGCCGTGCCATCCTTGTAAGCCCATGCGAAGAACTTCAAAGCAGCTTCAACAGCGGCCTTGTCTTCAGGAGACTTGTGGATGAGAACCCAGGTGGAAGCAGCAATTGGCCAGCTCTTTTCGCCTGGCTGATTGGTGATCACCAGGTTGAAGTTCTTGGCATGCGCCCAATCAGCATTGGCGGCAGCAGCAGCAAAGCTGTCCAGCGAAGGCTCAACCGTCTTGCCAGCAGCATTGACCATCTTGGCATAGCCGAGGTGGTTCTGGATTACGTAGGCATATTCGTTGTAGCCGATAGCGCCAACGGTCTGCTTAACGGTATTGGCAACGCCTTCAGAACCCTTGGCACCAACGCCAACGGGCCATTCAACAGCGGTGTCGGCACCAATCTTGCTCTTCCACTCAGGCGAGATCTTGCTGAGGTAATCGGTGAAGTTAAACGTGGTGCCAGAACCGTCAGCACGGTGAACAACAACGATGGCCTGCTCCGGCAGCTTGATACCCTTGTTCAGTGCAGCAATAGCCGGATCGTTCCACTTGGTGATCTTGCCCATGTAGATTTCTTCAAGCGCCTTGCCGTCGAGCACCAGCTCGCCTGGCTTTACGCCTTCAACGTTATACATGGGCACGATGCCGCCCATGATCATGGGGAACTGCGTCAAGCCGTTCTTTTCCAGCTCTTCATCGCTCAAAGGCTTGTCGGTTGCGCCAAAGGTTACGGTCTTGGCTTCAACCTGCTTGATGCCGCCGCCAGAACCAATCGACTGATAGTTCAGATTAATACCGGTCTTGGCCTTGTAGGCTTCACCCCACTTAGCAAAAACAGGGTAGATGAAGCTGGAGCCCGCGCCAGCGATATCGGCAGCAAATGTCGCGCTTGCCAAAGTCAGGCTCACAGCAGCAACTGTTGCACCCATGGTGATTTTTTTCATCAGAGTCATTGATCCCATCCCTGTTATCGTCACAAGTTAATCGACTGGCATGGGCCTACGCTTCTTTCACAAAGCTTTTGTGACAAAAAAATACTCTATCGGGCGGATAACAATTCTGTGATCGCACGACATTCTATCATCAAAAATGTGGGGCGACTGGTCGGCTGATAGCAAAAATGGAATAAAACCGGAACATCTGACTAGCCTTTCAGCCCCGAATCGCTACATTGAGCAGCATGAGCACTGGTTTTGATGATATACCCTTCTTTGATGAAGAGCCCGCGCCGCGCAAACCTGCGCTTAGCAAACCCGCAATGGGCGAGCCAACCCCTGCCCCTGCCCGTAATTCTGATAGAATGGCTGCACCCGGTCCATCATCTGGTGGCACGCTGGGCATTGCGGCTCGCGCCATCGCCGCGCGCGACCAAGCCCGTGCGCCAGATTACCTCTCCGGCCTGAACCCGGAGCAGCGCGATGCCGTGGAAACGCTGGATGGTCCCGTGCTGGTGCTGGCAGGAGCCGGAACAGGCAAGACACGAGTGCTGACAACCCGCATTGCCCATATCCTCGAAACCGGCCGGGCCTTCCCGAGTCAGATTTTGGCCGTGACCTTCACCAACAAAGCCGCCCGCGAAATGCTGGAGCGCGTGGACGCCCTGTTGCCCGACCGCACCGCTGGGCTCTGGGGCGGCACCTTCCACTCCATCGGCAACCGCATTCTGCGCCGCCACGCCGAAGCCGCGGGCTACCGCACGGGCTTTTCCATCCTCGACCGCGAAGACGAATCTGCCATGCTCCAGGACGTTATCACCGCCCTCGGCCTCGGCAGCAAAAGCAAGGACATGCCCAAGGAAAAACGCTTTCCCAAGGGCGAAGTCGTGGCCGACATCCTCAGCTTCGGCCTCAACACCGGCCTGCCGCTCGAAGACGTGCTCATCAAGAAATACCCCCACTTCCTCGACCACCAGGAGCCCCTCGAAGCCGTGGGCAAAGAATATATCCGGCGCAAAAAAGCCGCCAACGCGCTCGATTTCGACGACCTCCTCACCCAGCCCCTGCGGCTTTTGGAAAACGATGTGGAAATTGGCAACGCCTACCGCGACCAGTTCCAGTTCATCCTCGTCGACGAATACCAGGACACCAACCGGCTCCAGGCCAACTTCATCGACGTGCTCGCTCGCGGTCACCACAACATCATGGTCGTGGGCGACGACGCCCAGTCCATCTACTCCTGGCGCGGCGCGAATTTCCAAAACATCCTCCAGTTTCCCAAACGCTACCCGGGCGCCAAAGTCTACAAAATCGAAACCAACTACCGGAGCATCCCCGAAGTGCTCGACGTGGCCAATGCCGCCATCGCCGCCAATGAGGGGCAGTTCGAAAAAACGCTCGCCCCCGCCCGCGCCTCCTCCGGCGTGAAACCCGCGCTCGTAGCCCTGGAAAACCCCAACGACCAAGCCCGCTTCGTGGCCCAGCGCATCGCCGAGCTTAACGAGAATGGCACGGACCTGCGCCGCATGGCCGTGCTCTACCGCGCCCACTACCACTCCATGGAGCTGCAAATGGAGCTCACGCGGGCGGGCATCCCCTTCTCCATCACCAGCGGCCTGAGGTTCTTCGAACAAGCCCACATCAAAGACGTGGCCGCATTTCTCAAATTCGCCGTCAACCCTCGCGACGAGGTGGCCTTCAAGCGCATGGCCCGGCTGCTCCAGGGCGTCGGTGAACGCTCCGCCGCCCAGCTTTGGACCGCCATCGAAAAAGGGCTCCCCGCCACCGGCGCTCCCGCCTCGTTCTACGGTCTGCTCATGCCCGAGAAGCCGCTCAAAGTCCCGGCCAAGGCGCAAAAAGGCTGGCAGCAGCTTTCCCACACCCTGGAGGAAATCGCCCCCGGCGGCATGGCCCGGTCGCCCGCCGAGATGCTCAACTCCGTCATCGAAGCCGTTTATGACGACTACCTTGCCGCCAACTTCCCCAACTACGACGCCCGCAAAGAGGACCTCAACACGCTGGTCAACTACTCCCGGCAATTCCAGGACCCGTTCGAATTCCTGGACCAGCTTGCCCTCATGACCGGCCTCGACACCGAGGAAACCCGCCCCACCGACGACAGCGACGCCGTCACCCTCTCCAGCATTCACCAGGCTAAGGGGCTAGAATGGAGCGTCGTTTTCGTCGTCTGGATGACGGAGGGCATGTTCCCCACCATGCGTTCGTTGGAGGACTCCGAAGCGCTGGAAGAAGAGCGGCGGCTCTTCTACGTGGCCGTCACCCGGGCCGAGGATGAGCTTTACCTCACCTACCCGCTCATGCGGCTCAACGCGGGCTATGGAGAAATGATCCAGCGCCCCTCGCGCTTTCTCGGGGAGATTCCCAAGGAGCGCATGGAAGAGTGGCAGGTGATGTAGCGGAGTGCGGCGGGCTCACTCAAAGTACGCCTTCAGCACGTATTGCTGAATCATCCTATGGGTGTTGAAGAATGATCCATTAAGCGCGATGCAATGGCGCATCACGTCAACGTACCGGTCGCGGTCGTCGTAATAGAGCGGCAGGATGGTGCGCTCCAACTGCGCGTAAAGCGACGCCGCGTCATCCGGCTCCCCGCTCTCCCGCACGCCTCGCAGCGAGCCGATGGCCCAGCCGGTGATGCCTTCGATCCACCCCTCGATCCACCAGCCATCGAGCACGCTCAGGCTCGGCACGCCGTTGAGCGCGGCCTTCATCCCGCTGGTGCCCGAGGCTTCCATCGGCGGCTGCGGGGTATTGAGCCAGAGATCGACACCCGCCACCATCATCCGCGCGATATCCATGTCGTAATGCGCCAGGAAGGCGACCTTCACGCGCCCCCGGAGCCGCTCCGCGTCCTGGTAAATTTGATGGATGGTCTCCTTCCCCTCCTGGTCGTTGGGATGGGCTTTGCCGGAAAAGATAATCTGCAAGCGGCCGGAGCCGATCCGCGCCAGTCGCTCCAGATCGGTAAAAAGCAGGCAGGGACGCTTATAGGCCGTCACGCGCCGGGCAAAGCCGATGGTGAAAATGTCCGTATCCATCCCAGCGTTGGTCTCGCGGTTGACCATTTGCAAAAGCTGGTGCTTGGCGGCATCGTGCGCGTGCCAGATCTGCTGACCGGGGATGCTCAGGGCATAGCGCAGGCTGTAGTTATCGAGCCGCCAGCCGGGGATGGTCCGGTCGTACAACGCCGCCAGCGGCTCGGCCGCCCAGGTTCCGCCGTGGACGCCGTTGGTAATGGCGTCGATGGTGTAATTGGCGAACATCTGCCGGGCCACTTCGCCATGGCTCTTGGCGACGCCGTTGACGTAATGGCTCAGGTTGAGCGCGAGGTGGGTCAGGTTCACCATCCCTTCGGCACAAAAGAAGTCCGGCATATCGCGCACCTCGCGGCGGCCCAGAACGCGGTCCACCAGGTCGATGGCGAACTTATCGTGCCCGGCGGGAACGGGCGTGTGGGTGGTGAAAACGCAGCGGCGCTTGACCTCCTCCACGTCGTCCCGCGTAAAGACCTCGCGCCCCGCCTTGCGCGCCGCTTCGTCGAGCAATTCGATCCCCAGCAGTGCGGCGTGGCCTTCGTTCATGTGGTA
>DNPN01000096.1 GCA_003501385.1 Rhizobium sp.
TCTCCGGCAAACCCGGAGCGGTTCACCTTGTTGAGCTTCCTCGAACACTTCAAGAAGCCATTAATTCAAGCAAAGCCATCCATTCCGGCCGTCATTTAGGCTCCTATACAAAGCCATCAGATGAAATCGCCAAAGAGGCTGAAGCTTTCTTATCCGAACACGGTGATGACGCTTGCTCCGCAAAATCAGCACTCCGTGAGGCATTTTCGGCCTTGCAAAAAGAAATGCGCTCATCACTGGAAAACCAGAGTCTTCTTACAAATACACTTAAATCGCTGGATCCAGATGGGGATATTGCCAAGCAATTTTCCAATGGAGTGAATAACTCTTTTTATGAAAACTCACCTTCCTATCAAAAATTGAAGGATATCTTGGGTGGTGCCGAGACGCAGGCAGAAAAATTGGCACCTGTTGTGGAAGAAGGATTTTCCGCGAAATCGGCATTGGGGACTGCAGCTAGGGCGCTAGAGTTTTTTGGCTCAGCAGTCGGGGGAGCTGTCGTTGAGTATTTCACGGATGCACCATCACTCAATGATGGTGAACAAGAACTTATAGATCGAATTAATAGCCAAAGCTATCAACGCCCTGAAGTGACAGATTCCATGCGAGCCGCTGCCGCGGCAGACGATACGTTGGATGGCCCAGAATCAGCATATGGTGCGACAAGTTACGCTGGACAAAATGACAACTTCGATAGGCCTAGTAATCCTGATGACTCACCTTCTGAGCGGGGTCCTGGCCCCGGTATGAATAATCAGGGCTATCAGGGGACTGCCACAGATACCTACGACACGCCCTCTGAACAAGGACCTGGGCCAGGTATGACCTCAACCTCTAGCTCTGTGAGCATGAGAGACAGTGTATATAATCAGCTTGATCCGTCGCAGCCTGATCCGTCCAATGTTGCTCCTGCAGAGCTTGAGAGTGCGATGAACCAGACAGCCGCTGTGGGGTATCAAGCACCACAGACTGCGCAAGATTTTGAACCGGTAGAACCCATTGATGCACCACCGGAGGCACCAGAGGTGTCGGAACCAGCACCAACGGATCTGTCGACGACCACCGACGAAAATAACCCAATGGGTTGGAATGACCCGAATAATGGCGGTGACGACGATGATGATGACGATGACGACAATGACGACAACCCAGTCCTGCTCGATCTCTCAGGCAAAGGCCTGACCATCAAGACACTGAATGCCTCGACCCATTATCAGGATATGACAGGTCACGGGGAGTTGAACCACACTGCCTGGGCCGCCGATGGCGAAGGCGTGCTGGCCATCGATGTCAATGGCGATGGCAAGATTGATCAGTTGAACGAGATTGATTTCAAGGCGTGGGATCCATCGGCAAAAACGGACCTTGAGGCGATTGCCCATTTGTTTGACAGTAACCACAATGGCAAGCTGGATGTGGGCGATGCGGCGTTTTTAAAGTTCCGCGTCGTGGTGGATGGCAAGGTCGAGACTTTGGCGGAAGCTGGGATTTCCTCGATCAATCTGATGGCATTTGGTGCGGGTCAGACTTTTACCGATGGTTCAAAAACAACAGGTACGACCACGTTTACCCGAACAGATGGCACAATTGCCCTTCGACCTGCCCATGTGAACTTTTTACACGTACTTTCAATCCACCCCGAAAAGGCATGGCTGAACGTGCTGCGAGGCGTGCCTGCTGGTGTTTGACGTGTTTGCGTATCAGCACCGCGATTCGAGCCGTGTCATCGGCCTGACCATTCTCCTTGATGATCCGCGTTTGTTTGTGGGATTGGCCAATGGCAATTCCCCGCTTGATTGCTTGACCCTGTGTGGAACGGATGTTCAACATCGGCACCCATCGTCGGCTTTGCCGTTGTGTAAAGTCAAATCAACGCCGAGATCGCCACCTCTTGCACTGATCCAAACGAAGATTCATCTTGGTTTGGATCAATGCATAAACAAAGACCGAGTGCACGTGTGCATGAACAACGGGAATGCGTCAGTGTACGAGTCTGCCGACTCATTGATAATGTTGCTGATTCGCGAATGACATCCGACGATTTGAGCGCGGATTGCCTTACGTTCGGTTGCAGCATTCCCTTTGACAACAGAAAATTCTGGTTCACATAAGCCGATTATTTAGGCCGAAATCGCACCGAAAAATGTCTAAGCTTTTATATTCTATATGTTTTTTTTAGGCATAGCGCGCGCGGTGGATTTCCCCCTGAAGGAGGAATAACCGAACAGCTCTTGTCAAAGTTTAAAGAAGACCGATAATGGCGGCAGATTGCAACATGTTGAAGAAATATCGCCAGAATGGTGAAATAAATGAATGCCTGTCCGCCGCTGCCAAGGTTTGAATTCGACGAAAAGATCCTGCTCCAAGGTGCAGAGATCTCGCGTCGTCTTGACCAGTTGCGGCAGGAAAAATTTCAGCCAAACGCTCGCAAGACGTTAAGGCAGCTTTCGATGGCGGAAGTGGCTCACTATCTTGGTGTAAGCCCGAACAATCTTAAGCGCTTGCATCTAGAAGGCAAGGGACCTATACCGAGTACATCGTCTGGCGGGCGCCGTTTCTATACGGCGGAGCAAATGCAGGAACTGCGCGTGTTCCTGGACCGCACCGGCAAGACGGATGCGAAGAAATATGTGCCGCACCGCAAGCCGGGTGACAAATTACAAATCGTGGCGGTGGTTAATTTCAAAGGTGGCTCTGGAAAGACCACAACAACGGCGCATCTCGCTCAGCATTTGGCATTGACGGGCCACCGCGTGCTGGCCATTGATTTGGATCCACAAGCTTCGCTGTCAGCGCTGCATGGTTTTCAGCCAGAGCTTGATAAAAACCCATCGCTTTATGACGCTATTCGCTATGATGATGCGATTAAGCCGATCAGCGATGTGATTCAGTCGACGAATTTTCCCAATCTCGACATTATTCCTGCTAATCTTGAGTTGCAGGAATATGAATATGATACGCCTTTGGCGATGCAAACCTCCACAGCCGGCAAGCGATTTTTTACACGGCTCGGTAAGGCATTGACCGAGGTGGATGACCGTTATGATGTTGTGGTTGTGGATTGTCCACCGCAACTTGGTTACCTGACGCTGACAGCCTTGACGGCGGCGACCTCGGTTTTGATCACCGTACATCCCCAAATGCTCGACCTGATGTCGATGAGCCAGTTTTTGCTGATGCTTGGCAATATCGTCAAGACGATCAAGCGCGCGGGCGCCGATGTGCAGATGGATTGGTTGCGGTATTTGATTACCCGCTATGAGCCAACGGATGTGCCTCAGGCGCAAATGCTTGGCTTTATGCATTCCATGCTGGCTGAAGAGATTCTTAAAAATCCGATGGTCAAGTCCACTGCGATCTCAGATGCGGGTCTGACCAAGCAGACGCTTTACGAAGTGGAGCGCGCCAACTTTACCAGGGGTACCTATGATCGCGCCATCGAATGCATGGATGCGGTGAACTTCGAGATTCAGGGCCTGATCCATCGCGCTTGGGGGAGGCTCTGATGGCGCGTAAAAATCCCTTTGCCAATCTCATGAATGAAACGCTAGCGAACAGCCCAGCCGTGCGTGATTACTCGGTGAGTGGCGCGTCACGGTCCATCATGTCGACGATTGACGAGCTCGCGGAACGGGCCGATAGGCTGTTGCAGGGTGAGACTATTGTCGAGCTTGATCCAGATGTGATCGATAGCTCTTTTGTTCAAGATCGAATTGATGATAGCGGTGATGAGTTTCAAGAACTTGTCGCGGCTATTCGAGAGCGCGGACAGGATTCTCCGATCCTTGTTCGTCCGCATCCCGTCCATACGGCGCGCTACATGGTGGTGTTTGGTCATAGACGGTTGAGCGCTATGCGCTTATTGGATCGCAAGGTGCGTGCAGTTGTCAAAACTCTGGATGATCGTGATCATGTGATTGCACAGGGGCAGGAGAATTCTGCCCGGGCCAACCTGTCTTTCATTGAAAAAGCAATGTTCGCGAAAAAACTGGTGGCGCTGAACTATGACAGTGACAACGCAACGGTGCTGTCTGCCTTGTCAACGGACCGTGCCACCTTGTCGAAAATGCTGTCTGTGAGCATAATTGCGCAGGATATTCTCGATTTTATCGGTTCCGCCAAGCTACCAGGACGCGATCGTTGGTACGAGATGCAGCAGTTGCTGGAGGTGCCGAAAAATCTTCAGCGGGTGCGTGCGGAGATCGCTAAGGCTGACGTGAACGGATTGGATAGCGATGGGCGTTTTGCCTTCGTGTTTGATGCCGTGAAACGAAAAAAGAAAGCCGGCATTGTTCATCAGGCTAAACAATCCCACTGGGGTGCCTCGGACAGATCCGTAACGGCCGATATCCGCTCGGATGGCAAAAAATACACGCTGGCGCTGAAGGCAAAAGACGCTGTCGAGTTTGGTGATTATCTCGCCAGCAATCTCGACGCGCTGTATGCGGCGTTCCGCAAAAACCAACAGAATCAATAGGAGACGAAACCGCAAAAGAAAAAGGCCCCCAAACGTCGCCGTCGTGGAAGCCCTTCTCATAACCTTAAGCAAGTAGAGAATCGCATTTCCCCGAATCATAGTCAAGAGTTTTGGCACCGCTTTGGTGAGCGTTTTTCCTTTGCCTTTTGAAAGGTGAACGAAAATGCAAATAGGAAATGTGTCGACGCCCTTTGGGCGGCGGTCCATGACGCTTGCCCTGGTGAAGAACCAGTTGGACACAGCGAATGCGGAATCCTGCAAATCGGTTGATAAATGGAAGGTGTTTCGCTGCGCCTGTGAAGCCCGCACCCTGCTTGGGATTACTCAGCCTGCATTGTCGGTCTTGAATGCGCTTTTGTCTTTCTATCCAGAGACAGAATTGTCAGAAGACGCAGGCCTTGTGGTGTTTCCTTCTAATAACCAGCTTTCCGTGCGCGCCCACGGAATGAGCGGCACCACGTTGCGCCGTCATCTGGCCGCTTTGGTCGAAACAGGACTGATCATTCGCAAAGACAGTCCAAATGGTAAGCGCTATGCCCGCAAGGATCGCTCCGGCGTGGTGGAAACTGCTTTCGGTTTCAGCCTTGCTCCGATGCTGGCTCGTGCCGAGGAACTCGCACAGATGGCGCAACAGATTGAAATCGATAAAAAGGCACTGCGTTTGGCGAAAGAGCGCCTGACATTGTGCCGTCGGGATATTCGCAAATTGATAACCGCTGCGATGGAAGAGGGCGCGTCAGGCGATTGGGCTTTGATGGAAAGCCAGTATATTGGTCTCGTCGCGCGCATATCGCGCAACCCATCCATGTCGGAATTGCTCTCTATTACGCCGGAGCTTGAAGCTTTGCGCACATTGATCATCAACATGCTGGAAAAACAGGTTAATTTCAAAAAAACAGACGGCAATGATGACCAAAACGGGTGGCACATACAGAATTCAAATACAAACCACCCAACTGAATCTGAACCTAGCTTCGAACCGAAGCAGGGCGAAACCGACGTGGCTTACTCGAAACCACGCGTCGAACCGATAAAGGCTTTTCCTCTCAGTATGGTTTTACGGGCTTGCCCAACAATGGGTGACTATGGGCAAGGCGGTGTGATTTCCAGCTGGCGTGACCTGATGGCCGCCGCAGTGTTGGTACGGGCCATGCTGGGTATTAGCCCCTCTGCCTACCAAGATGCGTGTGACGTGATGGGGCAAGAGGGTGCGGCGGCGGCGGTGGCCTGCATTCTCGAACGCGGTGGCCATATCAATTCACCGGGTGCCTATTTGCGCGACTTGACGAGGCGGGCTGCAAGGGGTGAATTTTCCTTAGGGCCGGTGTTGATGGCGTTGATCCGGGCAAACGGTGGAAGTGTCGAGAAAGCGGGTTAGGCTTGTTGCCTCGGGATCTCGGGGGAAAGCAAGTTGAGTGATCATCATGATCGTCGCAGCGCGACCCCATGATGGGTGCGCAATTTTTGGAGAACGGCCTCGACCTCTCTTGCTTGCCTGGCGGAGTCCCAATCGTGTGAAAGGGCGGCAATGGCTGCGATTTCATACAATGCCATTTGGGTTAAAACGCTTTCGATTGCCATGCTCGTTCGGCGAAATACGATATCAGCAAGGGTGACTATGGATTCATTGCGTGCGATCCAGTCAATCTCAAGGGCGCTATATTGCGGTATGGCACTCAAGCGTTGGGTGTCGTGATAGGCAGATGGCATGGCCAGAAGATTTTGGGCTGTTGTGCCGTAGCGAGAAAGCAGTGTTTCGGCGCGATCAAAACCGATGGAATTCTGGCTTGCCAGAGCCGTCAGCCAGGTTTTGCGCGCGTCGTTGCTTTCGGGAAAAGAGAGCCCGCCGCCAATGGCCATGGTTTTGGTGCTGCGAATCCTGCTGCGGTTCAAACGGTGTAAAACGGTATCGGCCACTTCCTCGGCAAATCCGCGAAAGGTTGTCCATTTTCCGCCAATGAGTGAAATGATGGCGAAGGGTCTTTGGCCGTCCGGTTCGGCTATCGGGGCCGAGTGATCCCGGCTGATCAAGCCTGGAGTTTTTGCGTCGGAGGCTGGCAAGGGGCGGATGCCGCTATAACTGTAGACGACCTGATCCCGATTGAAGGAAAGGCCGGGAAGCAGCATTCGGAGGCTCTCAAGGAAATAGTCGGTTTCTGGCTCTTCGCAGCGAACGTTTTCTGGTTCGTCACTTGGGATGTCGGTGGACCCCACCATGGCAAATCCGAGATAATCATAAACAAGGCAAATACGACCGTCATCGGCCTCGAAATATATCATATGGCCATTGAGGCTCGTCAGCAGATCGGGATGATCAAGCAGGATGTGTGAGCCTTTAGTACCACCGATCAGCTTGGTTGGATTGCCGAGTGTTGCGTTGACTCTATCAATCCAGGGACCACATGCGTTGATCACGAGACGAGGCTTCACCGAAAACAACTGGCCAGCGTTATCTTGGAAATTCAGCTGGCCATCATGGCAGTCGAGAAGCTGAGTGTAGGTCACTGCCTTTGATTGCGGGTTGGCATTCAACCCGTCGCGGACCAATTCATAGACGAGGCGCTCAGGTCGGCTGATTTTTGCATCATAATAGATACCACCGGCAACAGTGGTGTCGGTGAGGGGAGGAAATTGGTTTTTTGCGGCCGCCTTTGATAAAAAACGGTGGCGGGGCATAACGCGCGCCCGCGCGCCATAAAAATCATACAGTGCAAGACCGATCTTGATCAGAAGGGCACCACGACTGCGCGGCGCCGTTGTTGATCCAAACAGAGTTCGCAAGGCGGCGGGTATACCACGCATCCATGAAAACGCCGGAATGAAAGTTGGCAGCGGTTCGACACAATGGGGCGCATTTTTCAAGAGGAGGTTCCTCTCTAATGTCGATTGAGCCACGAGGGAGAACTCACCCGTTTCCAGATATTTCAATCCGCCATGGATGAGCCGCGAGGGGGCAGCACTGGTACCTGCACCAAAATCACTCTTGTCAACCAGCAGGCAATCGACGCCCTGTTCGCAAAGATCGCGAAACAATCCAGCGCCGTTGATGCCGCCGCCTAAAATGACCACGTCGAAAGCATCTTTTGGCAGATCGCGCTTATCACTCATGATCAGTTCTCACTTGTTTTATGAAGGCTCGCGACGCGCGCCCAGACGGGTTGCATGGCTGCGGCCAGATCTTTGAAAATCTCAAAGCGTTTTTGATAAACATCGACACGTGCGGGGCTGGGGGACAGTGTTATTTCGTGAGCTGCCAAATTGCGTGGATCATGCCTTGGCGTTTCAAAGACGCCTACACCTGCGCCGGCGCACAATGCAGCACCCCAGGCTGCGGCTTCTTCGGTGGTGGTCACTGTCAGGGGCAAATTCAGAATATCGCAAAACAACTGAGCGACGGCGCAATTGCGGGAGATGCCGCCGGTCAACCTTATTTGATCAACACAAAAGCCTTGCGCCAGATCATCAACATGAATGCGGTGGTTAAAGGCAATGCCTTCCAACACAGCTCGTACCATGTCACCTCGGTCATGCCATCCGTTGAGACCAAAAAATCCGGCACTTGCGGAAGGTCCAAAGGGAGAGCCGAACAGGTAGGGATGGAAAAACACCGTAGAGTCGCGCTGCAAAGCAAGGTCGACGTCGCCCCCAAGAACATCGTGAATGGATTGCCCCGCTTCTTTTGCGGTGCGGGCGTCGGCTGTGCAGAGTTGATCAACAAACCAGTCGTAATTGGTGGTGGAGGCCGGAGAGATGGCCATGTTGTTCCATTCTCCCTCAGTGATACCATTTCGGCAAAACCACTTGCGGCTCACGTGGGGATGGGACGATATGGTCTCATTGATGGAGTAGGTTCCGGCAATCACCGCCACAATATTCTTTCCGTAGCCACCCATACCAAGAGCTGATGCGGTGACATCATGCAGGCCTGCCACAACAGGGGTTCCCGCAGTAAGGCCAGTGCGATTAGCGGTATCTCGACTGACACCGGCGACAACGGCATCGGATCTGCTGATGGGTGGAAGGCGCGGCCACAGGGCGGTGAGATTGAACAGCTCCAAGGCATCGCGGCTGTAGATTTGGGTGCGGACATCACAAAAGGAAGCGCTGGCCTCGGTGCAATCTGTGCCAATCTCGCCGGTGAGGCAAAACCGCATCCAGTCCTTGCAGCTGAGAACATGGCCAATCTGCGCAAACCGTTCTGGCTGGTACTGCTTTATCCATGCGAGCAAGGCGGAAGGAGCGGAAGCGTGCGGAAGTTGACCGGTCAAATTCAGAATGGTGTCTGCCAAGGGGCCGTTGCTCCAGGCTTCAGCCAACGCCCCTGCCCGGCTATCCAGAGATAGAATTCCGGCACCAAGCGTTTTTTGGTTGTGGTCGAGAAGATAAACACCATCGCCATGAGCCGTTGTACCGACGGCTTGAATATCTGAGGCGGGACGCCCGGACAGGGCAATGGCTTCGCGGATGGCATCAGCCGTTGCGACCCAAAACAAATCCATTTCACGCTCGACATGATGCGGCTGCGGTATGGATTGCGGAACGCGCCGACGCGAGACGGCAAGTTGGCGACCGTCGACATCAAACAGCACGGCTTTGGTGACGGTAAGGCCACTATCAATTCCAAGCAGGCTTGGCATGCAGTCCCCTCCTCCCAAAGGTTACTCAGTCACGCGATATCAGGCTTTTAGCTGCGATGTTTCAAAGCTGCGGCCACAAGAACATTCACGCCCTTGTCGCGCATTCGGTCTATGTCGATATTGGACATGCCGTCATCGACAATCACCACATCGAATTCTTTCAAGGCTGCAAAACTGTGTAGAGCCCGACGTTGAAACTTGGTGTGGTCCGCCAGCAAAATCCGCTTGGCTGCACATTCAAACATGGCGCGTTTGGTTTCCACCATTTCCGGAGATTGATGAAAAGCGATGTCATCGAGAATGGCCGACATGGACATGAAAGCGATATCAGCCCGAAGCTGGCGGATTTCGTGGGTGGTGACACGGCCCATGAAGGCATTGCACCAATTGTAATAATGGCCGCCGAGACTGAGCAATGTCAGATCGCGGATGTCTTTGAGCGTGTTGATCAGGGTCAGCGAATTGGTGATGGCGGTGAGTGGCACTTTGCCGGGCAATTGCTGCACCATATGCTGCACCGTGGTGGAATCATCCAGAAAGATCGCCTGCCCCGGCTCTACAAAACTCATCGCCAGATCAGCAATCTGCTGTTTTTCACTGGCTTGTCGTGTGGCGCGGTAGACATCGCTGGCTTCGATCAAACTGGTCGGAGATGCGGAGACAATACCCCGCGTTTTTCGAAACAGGCCCCGGCTGACCAGCTCATCCACATCCCGATGCGCTGTCATCAGGCTGATGCCAAACCGTTCCGTCAAATCTTCGATACGCAAAGAGCCTTCACTCATGACCGCCTCCGCAATCAACTGACGACGAACCAGTTGGCGCGCATGCCTGCTATCGCTGGGCATTTCCTCCGTCAAAAGCGTATCTATCTGTGTTTTTTTGCTCATGATCGCATCCGATTTTCGAGTGTGCCAGAGAAAGGTGCCTGAGAAAGGTGATGCCTGACTGCTGCCATAGTCCATCTTCGGTATCATCCATTGCGACCGTCAGATCAACCTTGGATCTGAGAGCACGCGAGATTGCCGATCAGAAACGGTGAGGGCGCGCTGTTGAACGCGCCCTCTTGGTTGCTTTGTTATTGCGACAGTACAAATGGTGCAGTGTATTTGGCGATATTATCCTTGGTGATCAGCAGGCAATCAAACAGCTGCTTTTCGGATTTCGCCCCTGTTTTGCCGGTTTTGATAAAGCTGTCAGCCTGTTTCACCGCTTCCGCAGAGAAAATTGCCACAGGCTGCAACACGGTATACTGCAATTCACCGGCCTTGATCGCGGCCACAGCATCGGGCGATCCGTCAAAGCCGCCGACTTTGACCTTGCCGAGTTTGCCCGCTTCTTTCAACGCGGCAATAGCACCAAGCGCCATTTCATCGTTGCCGCTGATGACACCGCTAATATCGGGATGCGCTTGCAGCATGGATTGCATTTTATCATGGCCTTGGGTGCGGTCCCAATTGGCCACTTCCTTGGCCACTTTGACCAGGTTTGGATATTGGGTCAGGACGGTTTCATACCCATTCGAGCGTGTTGCGGCGTTGTTATCAGAGGGCGCACCGAACAATTCGGCGTAATTGCCCTTGTCACCCACATCTGCAACCCATTGCGTCGCGCCAATTGCGGCACCTTGCGCATTGTTGGAGACCAATTGCGCTTTGGCCAGACCTTCCTGATTGATCTCGGCATTGACCAAAAAGACCGGAATGCCTGCGGCCACTGCCTTTTTCACCGCGCCAACCGAGCCATCGGCATTGGCGGGATCAAGAATGATGGCTTTGGATTTGTTGGTGATGGCTGTGTCTACCAGACGGCTTTCAGTGTTGGTATCACCCTTATGCGCACTGACCGATGCGGTGTAACCCATTTTTTCGGCTGTGGCTTTTGCCACCTGGCCCTCGGTGTACCAATAGGGGTTGGAAGGATCGTTGACGATAATTGTCACCAATCCATCCGCCCATGCCACGCTTGCCAAAAGCGGTGCAGCGGCAACAGCTGCGAGCAAAACTTTCATGCCTTGTTTGAACATTGTCTCTCTCCCTTTGAACACGTTCAATCCGCCGGATAACCGGCACTCCTCCCGTAGCGGTGTGCGAGCAAGCCCCCTGCCGATGCGGAAAATTCTATTTTTCAGATGTTAGCGGCGCCCGTAACGGATGCTGTTGAGCAGCACAGCCATGACGATCACAGCCCCGGTGAACACGGTCTGCCAATAGGACGACACACCGATGATCACCAACCCATCCGATAAAAACCCGATGACGAATGCCCCAAGCATGGTGCCAAGCACGGTTCCCCGTCCACCCGTCAGAGCGGCTCCGCCAATCACCACTGCGGCAATGGCTGTCAACTCATAGGATGTCCCGGCCGTTGGCCCGGCTGATGTCAGTTGCGATGACAGCACCAATCCAGCGATGGCGGCGCAGATTCCGGAGAGCACATAGGCAATGATTTTGACGCGCTTGACCGGCACGCCTGAGAGTTCTGCGGCATTTTCGTTGCCGCCTGAAGCATAGAGCCAGCGGCCAAAGGCGGTACGCATCAACAGAATTGCGCAAAGCACCGCGACGATGGCCAATACCACCACGCCAATTGGGACGCCGAATAAACGATTGAAGCCCAGCCAATCGAAGCCCATATTGCCGTGCTCTTGTGTGCCGCCAAGATTGTTAAACGTCAGACCATTGGTCATGAGCAAGGCTGCACCGCGCGCCACATAAAGGACGCCGAGAGTGGCGACGAAGGCTGGAACTCGCAAGAAGGCGATCAATACGCCATTAATGGCGCCCACAAATGCGCCAAGGGCGCAGGTTATGACAACAACGGCCCAAACCGGCGGATACAGAATAATGCTATAGTGATTGAGCACGACCCCTTGCATGAGATAGCCCGCCACCACCCCAGAGAGGCCCAGCGTTGAGCCGACCGATAGATCAATGCCGCCATTGAGAATCACCAGCAACATGCCCAGTGCCAACAGACCAAAAATGGCAACATGCGAGGCCATGATCAGAAAATTGTTGAGGGTGAAATAGTAGGGCGAAAGCGATGAAAACACCGCAACAATAGCAATCAAGGCAAAGAAGGCCCTGCCCTCAAACAACATCTGGACGACGTTAATCTTGCGCTTTGGTGTATTGGATACGGTTTTATTGTGTGTCATGGTCGTGACCGACATTCTCAATGCTCCATAAGTTCTGGCGTGTGCGCCACAACAGCCTGACCGGAGGCGGTCATAATCTGCTCTTTGGTGGCGTCTGGGCCAAATTCGGCTGAAATCCGTCCGCGACGCATGACAATGATGCGATGGGCAATGCTCAAACATTCTCCCACTTCTGAGGTGGAATAGATCACCGCCAATCCGCGCGATGCACCTTCAGCCAACAGCTTGAACACTTCGGCTTTTGCGCCAATATCAATGCCACGGCTTGGCTCATCCAAAAGAATGACCTTCGGGTTGGTCGCCAGCATCTTGCCAATCACCACTTTTTGTTGATTGCCGCCGGATAGTGAGCCAATCGCTGCCGATCCACCGCTGGTTTTGATATGCACTTGCGAAATGGACTGCTTCACAATGGCCTGTTCTTTTTGGTGGGAGGTGAAAAAGCGGCGCGCAAAGCTGCCGATGCTGGCCAAAGACAGATTGCTGCCAACGGTCATTGTCTGCACCAAGCCATCACGCTGGCGATCTTCCGGCACCAGAACAAGACCAGATTGAATGCAGTCGGCAATATTGAAGCAGGAAACATCTACACTATGCAGCAAGATGCGGCCACTGTCTGCTTTGGTGCGGCCGGCAACGCACTCCAAAAGTTCTGTGCGGCCTGCGCCCATCAACCCGTAAATGCAGACAATTTCGCCAGAGCGAACGCTGAGCGAAAGATCATCGACGACGCAATATCCCGTGCCTGAGGCATCACGCACCGTGACGTTCTCAATGGAAAGAGCCACATCTCCTATGACATGGCCTGTGGGTGGGGAGCCAAGATCGAAATTTTCCCCCACCATGTTGCGCACGATCCATTCAAGATCAATATCCTTGCGCATCCCGTAGGCGGTCATCGTTCCATCGCGCAGCACCACGGCATGATCGGTAATCTGCAAGGCTTCTTCGAGATGGTGAGAGATGTAAACAATTGAAACACCGCGACTTTTGAGATCGCCAATCAGTTTGAACAGCACCTCGACTTCGGATGCGCTCAAGGCAGATGTCGGCTCGTCCATGATAAGGATGCGGGAATTGACAGACAGCGCTCTTGCGATTTCAACAATTTGTTGTTGCCCCAGCCGCAATTGTTCCACAGTTGTCAGCGGGTCAATGTCTTCCTCCAGCTCCTGCATCAAGGCGCGGGTCTGACGTTCTTCCTCTGCATAGTTGACGCCTGTGGCAGAAAGAATTTCGCGTCCCATAAAAATATTGTCCCGCACATTCATATTGGGGGCGAGGCTCAATTCCTGATGAATGATTGAGATGCCAAGATCGCGGGCATGGGATGACGACGATAAGCTGACGGACTGGCCATCCAGAACAATCTCGCCCGAGGTTGGACGCACCACACCAGAGAGGATTTTCATCAAGGTGGATTTGCCCGCGCCATTTTCGCCAAACAAGGTAGTGACTTCGCCGCGATAGACGTTGAAATTCACGCCTTTGAGGGCATGGATATAGCCGTAGGACTTTGCAACATTGTGCGCGGCTAAAACAACCTGGCCAAATGCATCGGTGTCGCGTGGGTTCATAGCTATTTCACCTCGAATTGCACGGGAGTCACCAGCCAGTTTTTCGGATTGATCAGCTGAAACACCCCGATGACGGAGACGTGCTTGCCCGCCAACGTGTCGGGATCAACGCGCGATAGGACGTTTTTCTTGACTTCATTGTTGATGGCTGAGCCTGCATTCTGGTACTCAATCTGATTGGTAAACTGGCCAAATGTAATGGTGCCCGTGGCGTCGCGCAGTTCGGTGCCATTCAAAGCGGGTCCGGTTTGAACGCGCACGGTAACATCTGCGGGCAGTCCCTCGGTCTGTACGGTGTTATAATTCGCCTTGCGATCCGTGATCGTGCCTGTAAATTTAACCGGTATGATCGCACCAACACTGCCAGCCACACCATATTTTTCGCTTGCCGCTTTTTTGTCATTCGCAATGGCATTTGAAAGGGTGACTGCATCCACCGCGCGCTGCACGATATTTTCGCGGACCTTTGGAAACTGTTCCGCACCATAGGCTTCTGCGGAAAACGTCTTCTGCCGCACATCCTGCTGGGAGCCGATGTGAACGACCGTTGTGTCGAGAGCCATGGCCAGAACAAGCGCCACGCCAGCCAATGCATAAATCGCACGAGGGGGCAGCGACTTCGTCGTTTTCAACTTGATGCCCGGGTTTACTGTGCTCATGGTCGATGACCTTTAGTGGTTTGTGCGTTGGAAAACGGGTTCAGCCCTCTCGGGGCTAGCCTCTGTGCTGCAATTCACATGCATTTCGACATGATGAAACATGTCACGTGACCGCGACTTGAAGCGTCATGTCGTTCTCTCGCATGTGCCACATGCGAGACGTCTTGGTTTTGTTCGTTGGGAATGCCGCTGTCGCAGTTAGTGGATTACATCTGGTTTCTGAATCACGCGGGCGTCAAGGATGTGCCCGTTAAACAAACTGCCCTATAGGGTCAGACTGGCTTGAGTGTGTCAGTTCCAATGTGATGTAATCAACGCATTCTCCTCCCATTCAAGCTCACCAACCAGTCTCCCTCCGGTGGTGGGCCGAGACATAGCGCTTCTTTGCGGTAGTGCTATGTTATATTCACCTAGAAAATGTTATAAATAACGGAATCTGTCAATTGGCTGATTTAACATTTCTCGATTTTTTCGAAGATGTGACCGAGTGAGATGACGTGCTCGCACAGATGGAATATGAATGCATGCTTGACGGGAAACGACGATGAAAATCTCAAAAGAGTCGAATTTCAGGGCTGTCAAAATCTCCGAATAAAATTAATAAGCATCTGAAAATAAAAGATTTAAAAGCTATTTTTCCGGCCGTCAACCGTATGGTTATGATCTATGCAGCAACCTGATCTTTTACGTGCAAAGCAGCATCAACCCTACAGGGTGAAAAGTCAGGTCTTATTGTTAAGAGACAGATAAAGCGCTATCGCGCGTTGTAGTTTTTTTCGACCTGTGCAAAAATTTACGAGACATATGTGATTTCTATGGTATTAAATCACCAGCATGCGATATCGCTCTCATGACGATTTGAGGCTGGACTGTCGTCGGACAGGATAAGGTGCAGGGCGTGCGGGTCTGTTCACAGCGTTACGGGAGATAGCGTTTGCGAAACGGGGAGGAAAATATGGTTGTCAGATGTGACCTGTTGCTGATCCCCTCCTGTGGGAGGTGCTGATATGGTGCGTGAGAACGGCGATATCATTGTCGGTATTGATGCCGGAACCTCGGTGATGAAGGCGGTTGCCTTCACGCTGGATGGCGAGCAAGTGGCTGTTGCATCGATCCGTAACGTTTACGCCATGGGGGCCGATGGATCTGCCACGCAATCGTTGGCGCGCACTTGGTGTGATTGTCAAAAAGCGTTGCTGGCGCTTGCGGATGAGGTTGGCGATCTCGCTGACCGGGTTGCTGCCATTGCCGTGACAGGACAGGGTGATGGGACATGGCTTGTTGGCAAGAACAATGCGCCTGTCACTGATGCGTGGCTCTGGCTCGATGCGCGCGCTGCTCCCACGGTTAGCCGGTTGAGCCAAAAATCGTCGGATCGTGTTCGGTTTGAAGCCACGGGCACGGGATTGAACACGTGCCAGCAGGGCAGCCAATTGGCCCATATGGATCGTATCAGCCCCGAGTTACTGGACCACGCTGAGGTGGCGTTGCATTGTAAAGATTGGCTTTATTTGAATCTTACGGGCATTCGTGCAACCGATCCATCGGAGGCGAGTTTCACCTTCGGGAACTTTCGCAATCGGCGCTACGATGAAACCGTGATTGCAGCCTTGGGACTCACGCATCGCCAATCCTTGCTTCCCGAAATCCTAGAAGGCACAACGTTCACGCATCCGCTGACGGCCCAAGCCGCTTCGCTGTGCGGTTTGAAAGCCGGAACGCCCGTCTGTCTTGGCTATGTTGATATGGTGATGACGGCACTCGGCGCAGGCGTGCGCAGCAGCAGGCAAAACGCAGCGTGTTCCACGATTGGCTCGACCGGCGTGCATATGCAGGCCAAAGCGGTTCCCGACGTGCATCTCAATGCGGCGCGAACCGGTTATGTTATTGCGCTTCCTCTGCCCGATCTGGTCACCCAGGTGCAAACCAATATGGGTTCGACCATCAATCTCGACTGGCTGTTGAACCTTGCGGCTGACCTGATCAGCGAAAATGGTGTCGCCATCGATTACACAGCTTTGATTCCGCGAATTGATGCATGGTTTGCCAAAAGCCAGCCAGGCAATCTGATCTACCACCCTTATATTTCCGAGGCTGGCGAGCGTGGTCCCTTTGTCAACGCCCATGCGCGGGCAGGCTTTACCGGGTTGAACAGTCGACATCGGTTTCCCGATATGGTGCGGTCCGTGGTGGAAGGGCTGGCGCTGGCAACACGCGATTGTTACGCCGCAATGGGTGCTTTTCCGCAGGAACTGCGTCTCAGTGGCGGTGCTGCGCGGTCCAAAGCGTTGCGGGAGACCTTGGCGGCGGCTGTTGGCGCTTCTGTTCGTGTCAGCCGCCGCGATGAGACGGGTGCTGCAGGTGCTGCGATGATGGCCGCCGTTGCCATTGGCGCCTATCAAAGCATGGATGATTGTATTGCGGAATGGGTTACGCCCTTTCTGGGCACGCTGGAGCCCGCCAATCTCGATGACGCGCGGCGCTTTAACGGGCTGGCGGAATCCTATGATGAAATTCGTCACGCGCTGGAGCCGGTGTGGAACCATATGGCCGAGACGACCAATGCCCCGGAAACATCGATGGTTTTGCCAGGGATGGCTGACAATATTCCAACCTATCCCCATTCCCACCCACATCACGGGAGTCTTTGATGACAGACAACACGATTATCGACCTTCTGGTGATTGGCGGTGGCATCAACGGTACTGGTATTGCGCGCGATGCGGCAGGTCGCGGTCTCTCGGTGATCCTGTGCGAGAAGGACGATCTCGCCCAAGGCACGTCTTCCCGTTCGGGTAAATTGGTGCATGGGGGGTTGCGCTATCTGGAATATTACGAATTTCGACTTGTGCGTGAGGCCCTGATTGAGCGCGAGGTTCTGCTCAATTCGGCAAGCCATATCATCTGGCCCATGCGGTTTGTGCTGCCGCACAGTCCATTGGATCGCCCGGCCTGGTTGGTACGACTTGGTTTGTTTCTGTATGATCATCTGGGCGGGCGCAAAAAACTTCCGGGCACCCGTACACTTGATCTCGCCCGCGCACCGGAAGGCGCTCCGTTGCAGGATCAATACACAAAGGGCTTTGAATATTCCGATTGTTGGGTGGATGACGCACGTCTTGTGGTGCTCAATGCCCTTGGTGCTGCCGAAAAAGGCGCCAAAATCCTGACCCGCGCGGCCTGTATCAGCGCGCGGCGTGACAACGGGCTTTGGACTATTCAGTTGCGGCACAGCCGGACAGGAAAGGTGCAAACGCTAAACGCCCGGGCGGTTGTCAATGCCGCCGGACCTTGGGTCAATGACATTATTGGCCGGGTGGCGGGCAGCAACAGCCGCCGCAATGTTCGGCTCGTCAAGGGTAGCCATATCATCGTGCCGAAATTCTGGAGTGGAAACCAAGCCTATCTGGTGCAAAACCACGATAAGCGGGTGATTTTCATCAACCCCTATGAGGGGGATAAGGCGCTGATCGGCACAACGGATATTCCCTATGAGGGCGCGCCGGAACAGGTGAGCGCCGATGAAAGCGAGATTGATTATCTGATTGCCGCTGTAAACCGCTATTTCAAGGAAAAGCTGCGGCGCAGCGATGTGATTGAGAGTTTTTCTGGCGTACGCCCGCTGTTTGATGATGGCAAGGGCAATCCCTCGGCTGTCACCCGTGATTATGTGTTTGATCTCGATGAAACCGGTGGCGCGCCTTTGCTCAATGTGTTTGGCGGCAAGATTACCACATTTCGCAAACTCTCAGAACATGCGCTGCAAAAGCTTGGCCCCTTTTTCCCCGCCATGGGGCCAGATTGGACAGCCACCTCCACCCTGCCCGGCGGCGAGATCGCCAATGCGGACTATGTCGCCTTTGCAGAGACATTGCGACGAAATTATCCGTGGATGCCGCGTTCGCTGCTGCAGCATTATGGACGGCTTTATGGCGCACGCATCACAGGCATCGTCGAGGATGCCAAGGTGTTAAGCGATCTCGGAAGGCACTTTGGAGGCGAGCTTTATGAAGCAGAGGTTCGTTATCTCATGCGGTCTGAATGGGCGGGAACAGCCGACGATGTGTTGCTGCGCCGCACCAAGGAGGGGCTGCATATGACACCCCAGCAGAAAGCTGACTTCACCGTCTGGTTTGAGACCGCATTGGCCCATGCTGCGTGAGTTGGCCTGCGTGCGTTGGATTGAATAGGAAACACCATGGCTCTCACCCTGTCACTCAACACCAATCCACTGGTCAACCGCTTTGCGCAAGCGGATGATCTGATCAACACCGTGGCGCGGGATTTGAAAATCCGCGATCTGCAATTGACCCACGAGTTTATTAATCCGAGTTGGTCTGCGAGCACGATTCGCCGCCTGACAAGAGAGATGAAGTCGGCCCTTGATCGCACCGGTGTCCGGGTGACTTCCGGGATGACGGGGCCTTATGGGCGGCTCAACCACTTTGGCCACCCGGATAAAGAGGTGCGCCGTTATTATATCGATTGGTTCAAGACCTTTGCCGAGATCACCGCCGATCTTGGTGGCCAATCTCTGGGCACGCAGTTCGCCATTTTCACCTATCGTGATTTTGATGATCTGCAGCGGCGTGAAGCGTTGATCACCATTGCCATTGAGTGTTGGCAGGAGGTGGCGGAACACGCGAAGGCGGCAGGTCTCTCCTTTTTGTTCTGGGAGCCAATGAGCATTGGTCGTGAATTTGGCGAAACTATTGACGCCTGCATCAATCTGCAAAGCCGGCTGGCAAACACAGCGATGGCGATTCCGATGTGGATGATGGCCGATATTGATCATGGCGATGTCACCTCCCCCAACCCGGATGATTACGACCCTTACGCTTGGGCGCGGGCCGTGCCGAAACTGTCCCCCATCATCCATATCAAGCAAAGCCTGATGGATAAGGGCGGACATCGTCCTTTCACTGCCGAGTTCAATGCCAAAGGGCGCATTCAGCCCCCTGCCCTGCTGGAGGCCTTCAATCTGGGCGGGGCGGTGGACAATGAGATTTGTCTGGAGCTGTCCTTCAAGGAACGAGCGCCGAACGATCGGCAGGTGATCGCTCAAATCGCGGAAAGCGTCGCCTTTTGGGCACCTTACATCGACACCGGCGCGGGTGATTTGAACATCTAACCCTGGAGCAAGACGCGACATGGATAAATTCGTCAAACAGACGCAGATAAGCAGCGATACAGACGAGTCTCTCGCCATTCGTGCGGCATGGCTGCATTATGTTGGTGGTTTGACGCAGTCAGCTGTGGCGAAACGGCTTGGTCTGCCTTCTGTCAAGACCCATCGTTTGATCGCCAAGGCGGTGGCGGAAGGTGTGGTGAAAGTCACCATCGACGGTGATATTGTGGAATGCGTGGCGCTGGAAGTACGTCTCTCTCAGCGGTTTGGTCTGAACTATTGCGAAGTCGCTCCCGATCTGGGTGAGGATGGTCTTGCGCTGCGTACGCTCGGCGCTGCGGGGGCTGGCTTTCTGAAGCGTGAAATCGAGCGCGGTGAACACAAGGTCATTGGCCTTGGCCATGGCCGCACACTCTCGGCTGCCGTTCAGCACATGCCGCGTTTGAATGGCGGCGTTGTGCGCTTCGTATCGCTGTTGGGCGGCCTTACCCGCCATTATGCCGCCAATCCTTATGATGTCATGCACAGGCTGGCCGAAAAAACAGGGACCTTGGCCTATGTCATGCCAGTGCCCTTCTTTGCCAACTCGCAGGAAGACCGCGATGTGCTTTTGGCCCAGCGCGGCGTGCGCGAAGTGTTCGACATGGCCAATCAAGCCGATCTCAAGCTGGTCGGCATCGGCACTGTGGATGCCCAGGCGCAACTGGTGCAATCGGGCATGTTGGAACGGTATGAGATTGACGCCATTGCCCAGCAAGGCGGGATTGGCGAGCTGCTCGGTCATTTCTTTGATGACAAGGGCCGCGTGCTTGACACCGGACTGAGCAACCGCACGCTTGCGGCCAATTTCCCCACTCATCGTGGCGACAAGCTGGTTGCGCTGGCGGGTGGCGCGTCCAAGGTCGCTGCCATTCGCGCCGTGCTGAACAGCAACCGATTGTATGGCCTGATTACGGATGAGGCAACGGCCCGGCATTTGTTGGGCGATACCCCATCTCTTCAAACAACACGGACACATCATGACAGATAAAGAGCCCTATTGGATCGGCACGAGCTGGAAAATGAACAAGACGCTGGCGGAGTCCATGGGTTTTGCGCAAGCTCTCGCCCATGCGGATGGCGGCCACGATCCGCGTCTTCAGCGTTTTGTCATTCCGCCCTTCACCGCCCTTCGGCAAGTGAAGGAAAAACTCGCCACTGTGTCTGTGAAAGTCGGCGCACAAAACATGCATTGGGCCGATGACGGCGCATGGACGGGAGAAATCTCCCCCGTGATGCTCAAGGATTGCGGCATGGATCTGGTGGAGCTGGGCCATTCCGAGCGTCGCAGCCATTTTGGTGAGACCGATGAGACGGTTGGGCTCAAGGTGGAGGCGGCGGTTCGCCATGGTCTGATACCGCTGATCTGCATCGGCGAAACGTGGGAGCAACGAGAGGCGGGCCGTGCCCGACAGGTTTTGGAGGACCAGGTGCGTGCTGCCCTCGCCTGCCTTGGTCCGGGCCAACAACGGGCTGAAATTCTGCTGGCCTATGAGCCGGTCTGGGCGATTGGTGAAAATGGGGTTCCGGCAACGGCCGACTATGCCGATGCGCGGCATGCCGAGATTGCCAATATCGCCCAATCGGTGCTTGGACGCAAAATTCCTTGTCTTTATGGCGGCTCGGTTCATCCGGGCAATTGTGAAGAGCTGATTTCGAGCCCGCATATTGATGGGCTCTTCATTGGCCGCTCGGCGTGGCAGGTCGAGGGCTATCTGGCCATCCTCGCGCGGGTTGCGCGGACACTTTGAGGAGGAAAATATGAAACTTGCTATTGCCGGAGACAGTGCAGGCGAAGGCCTTGCAGGCGTTCTCGCCACCTATCTGAAGGATCGTTTTGAGGTGCATGAAATTTCTCGCACCGAAGCGGGACCTGACCCTTTTTACGCCGATCTTGCGGATCGGGTTGCATCCGCAGTCATCAATGGCACCTACGATCGGGCCATTCTGGTGTGCGGCACGGGGATTGGCGTGTGCATTTCGGCCAACAAGGTGCCGGGTATCCGCGCCGCCCTCACCCATGATACCTATTCCGCAGAGCGTGCCGCACTGTCCAACAACGCGCAGATCATCACCATGGGATCAAGGGTTATCGGCCCTGAATTGGCTAAGATGGTGGCGGATACATTTCTGGCCCACACGTTCGACCCACAAGGGCGCTCTGCCGATAACGTCAAGGCAATTGATGCCGTTGGGGCGAAATATGCCGTTTGAGCCAGGCTCGCCAGCGTGGCGGTGGTTCGAGAGACAGCGTTTCCAGCTCAGCCGGTGTGTGATGGGTTCATGGCTTCCTTGACATCGGCCAGTCCTTTCACACCATCGCGGTTGCCAATGGCTGCCAAGCTTTGAAACACCCGTGTCGCGTCGCCATAGCGTTTGAGTTTCAGATAAACGTAGCCACGCAGCACCATAAGGTCGACCCGCTCGGTGGCCAGACGTGCGCGTCTGTCCAGTAGATTGATGGTTTCGGAATATCGGCCGGCCTGAAAGCTGGCCACGGCACGATCAGCCAGCAGAACGACCTGCAATTCTGTTGCCCGCTTGGTGTCAAGGTCGCTGCTTGTTGCTGCAAAAGCTGCGTTGCTGGTGAGGCCAAGCCGGATATAGGCAAGGCTTTTGCCATAGGCCGCATCGCTACGCACCTTGGCCTGAGTGCTGGCGAGGCCGCGATCAAACGCATCGACAGCTTCTGCCGGACGGTTGGCGTTCATCAGGCACCATCCCTGCGCCACGGATTGGTCTGCCGGAAGGCTTCTTGCTGTCACAGAGGCGAGGCAGGAGGTAGGTCCTGCCTGTCGAGGGGCGGTTGCGTTGCGGGCACGTCTGTTTGAGCTATTGGTTGGAATGTGTCTCGCAACCGTGGTTTCTGGTTGTACCGACCCAACGTTTTCTCGTTCGATACTGGGTGCCGACGATATGGCTTTGGTGTTGCCTTGTTTGCGCTCAGAAAGGCTGGCAATTCGCGCAGAGCGTCCGGCCCAGAGTGTCTGGATTCGCTGTACGTCTTTCGGCAGTTTCAGCTCTTGGGCGGTGACCGCCAATCCATAGGCGGATGGCTCGTCATCTGGCTGCCACGATACCGCGAGGGAAAACCATTTCAGCGCCTGTTCGGGCTGTTGAAACACCCGGGCGTACCAGCCAAATTGCTGGGCAGTGTCTGCGTGCTTTGCCGATACCGTTGCCGTCGCCATGCGTTGAAGGACATCCGATGCAATGACAACAGCGGGGTCCTGCGCCAACAGATTGGTGGCTGCCGCCAGATAAGCGCTGCGTGCCTCATCCGAACTATCGCGCCAGCGATACATCACTTGCTCTGCGGCTGCGAAGTCCTTGCGCGCCCCTAAAACCAGTGCAAGACCTTGAGATGCAGAGGCAGTGTCCTGTTTATCATGGGCCATGCGGAACCATTTTTCCGCATCTTTGGTGTTGTTGTGTCGATAGCTATACCAGCCAAGCAACAAGGCATCCGAGGCGAGTTGATTGGTTTGCGCAAGCTTCTGCAAGCGTTCCAGCCAGAAGGTGGGTGCGGTGGTGGCGGGATTGTCCGTTGCCTCGGTGACAAAGCGTCTGGCAATGTCATCGCGCAGGCCCTCAAATTCAGGCTTGCCGCTTGCGTCGGGCTTTTCCAATACCAGGAGGCCGTCCAGCATGGCCGCAGGCAAAACCGTAGACGCTTTCTGGATCGTGGCGATCCGCTCCGCAGGCACCATGCAGTTTGTCAGAATATAGCCATAGGTGTCGCGTGATCGTTGAGGACGGTCTGTTTTGGCAAACGCCTCTGCTACGCGCCACAGCACATCCACATCTGCGCAGGTCAGCAGTCCTTCATTCACAGACGCCGTCTCAATAACCGCATTATACTGCTTGAGATCGGAACTCTGCACCAAGGTTTGCCGCGCCTCACCCATATTGAGCATGGAGATCAGGTCTTCGGGCGGCTGCCACGCACTTTCGGCCTTTTGTCGCTCGGCAATGGCCTTGCGCACCTCTGCGTACCGTTGCTGCCCATAGAGTTTCCACATGGCGTCCAATTGCGGATCACCGCCTGCAACGTCAGCCACGGGATTTTCCGGTGGCACCCATGTGGGATAAAGCGCTCGCAATCGTGCCGTTTCAGCCTGCAGCCTGACCGTATCTCCGCGTCGCGCAAAATAGCGAAGCGCGCTTAAGTCTGCTGGCAAGGGCGCTGAACGGGTCGAAGGCTGTTGTGTCGCCGCTTGCGCGACCAAAATAGGATCTTGCACCAATCGATCTGTGCGTGACAGCACCGCAGGTGGAGATGTCAACGAGGCATCACTGTCCTCCGCCGGGCCAATGCCAGCTGATGAGCGGCTCATCCCGATGCTTGCCACTGTACCACTGGACAGAATGAGGGATGATAGAGCGATGATAACGGGGTATTTCAATTTCGCCTCCCAAGTCTGCCAAGCAGGAAGTGAGTCACCAAGCCGAGTGCAACGAGAAATCCTCCGAGCGTGAAGGCATAGATCGAGATATTGCTGGAGAACCAGTTGGCGGCGATGAGCCTCCAATTGCTGAGTGAAAATGGCTGGGTGGCAAATTGCTCGACATTGCGTGCCGCGACCGTTTCAACCACAGTGTTGGCGGTGTCGATGGTGGAAATGCGTCCAGCAATTTTATGCCAGTTCTCACCACGGGCAGCCATGGCCATGCCCTCCTTGAGATCGGCAGCTGTGGGAGCCGTGATCAAGGTCAAAATGCCCTTTCCAGTGCTTACCCTCCCCTGCGCAATCATGAAGGAGCTATTATCCGATGGCGCAAAATCCTCGTCGGAACTGGGCAGAAAACGCAATGTTTCCGAGGTGATGTTGAAATTGCGTTGCATCCAGTCGCCGAATGCGCCGATATTGCCCTGCCAAACGCCACCATTGACTTTGGCCTTCCAGTCTTCAAACCGAACCTGATTTCCATCCTGACGGGTCGCGGCTTCAGGGGTGTGCCATGCGGTTTTGCTGGTGGTGGAAATGCCAAGATGCATCAGCAGTGCCGTGGACATCTCCGACATTGCGCCCACCATGATACCGTCACGATCTGAGATCGCTGCTGGTGTAGAAACCACCTCAAGCGGTATCACATGCCCTGCCCCGGTTGCCAAGCGGCCCACGAGTGTTGCCGCGGCTGAGAATGTGTCAGTATCCAGCCTGCTGAGATAGATGGCTGTCGGGTTTTGCGTGGTTGCGGCATTATAAGGTGCGCTGTAGCTGTTGGTGGCCGCGAGATTGGGGGTAATGCCAAGGCGCGCGAAATTGGGCATGGAGAATTCTGACGTGTCAAACAGGGCAAATCGCGGCCTCGTCGGTTTCGGTGCGCCGGGCGCACACGTGGCATCCGCTGCGGTGTGCAAGACGGCCTCAATATCGATCTTGTTTGTGCCGGAAACGAAATGGCGCATCGGGATCTTGATCGGCAGATGGCGAAAAATACCGCCTCCGCGGACGCTGATCGGTACGGTGGAAGCAATCTGATCATTGACGTAGATATCAATCTGACTGCCCGGTAAAACTTCTGCTGAATAGGCGGCATCCAGCAGAATCTGGGCTTCGCCATAGGCCTGTGCATAGAAATCCGATGGTACGGCAACCAGAAACCCGGTGCGGAATCGTCGCCCGGAAAACTCTTCGCTCTTCACGCCCAGTTGTGCGAGCGGAAGTCTGGTTTCTGAATCGAGGATCGGTGCATCTGGCGCACGCCAGCGGCTGGTGGGCATGGTTGAATTGTCGGTCGCAGTCGCGCCACGGCTGCCAGCCAGAGTGTCTATGGCAGATTGCAATGACTGTGCTGTCGGCGCACTGATCACCAAAGGTTTCAGGCCGCCAAGAGACGCAAGGCCTGCAACAAAGGCGACACTCGGCCCGGTTTGCGCCTCGATGGGCAGGGACGGCACCATGCCGGAAATTTCGCTAGTCGTACCAAACAGCACAATCAGGCTTCCGGGACGGTACACTGAGGGCATATCCGATTGGATTGTGATCTTTTCATTCGGCATATTGGTGCGCAAGGCGAGAGCCTGAGACAAACGCAGTAGACCCTCCGTGCGGGTGGGATTGTCCAGGGCTGGTGCCACAATCTCGATTGAGGTCACGCGCTTGTCGTCGAGCCCGACAGCGGCAATGTCGCCGACACTGGTCAAATCCCCCGCAACATTGCTGTTAAAGGTAAGGTAGGTGTTGGCGGGGTCTAGCCTTGTCCACAGATCGTAGGTGGACTGAATGGTGCAGTCCGTGCGGTGGGTTTGCTGCACGGCGAGTGACAGAAGATTTTCACCTGGTTTGAGCACGCCCGGGTGCAGTTTGAATGTCATCCGGCCATCGGTGTTGTCGGGCGAGTCGAGGGCAGCGGAACCCGCCATCACACCATTGACTTCCAGTGAGAGATGAGAGCTCTCCGGCGAAATCAGGATAGAATTCTGATAGCCGATGGTAATGGACTCACTCGCAGACGCTTCTTTCTGAGTGAGATAAATTACCCATCGGCGGCTATCGGTCTCACCAGTCAGACTGAGATTGCCAAATGGCAGCAGGTTGCGACGATGGCGATCGGATATGGTTGATTCAGCCGAAACGGAGTTCGCGTCTTTCACCACCACCGGGCTTTGCGGCTTTGCGTCTGGCTGGATCTGGGTGGGCAAGGGCATTGGCGCGGTGACGCCCGCTGGCTTCTCCGGAGCCATGTTGAACGGTGTGACCTGGGCAATGGATAGTCCTGACGAGGTCACCAGCAGGGCAAGGGTAAGCACGGTGCGTTTCATCATTTGCCGACCTCGCCGGGAGTTGCCTTGGAGCCAAGGGCTTTGGTCAGGTAGTAGAAGCCGCGTGTTGTTTGATAAAAGGCAATGCCCAGAAAGCTGATTGTTCCCTTCAACAGGCCGGGATTCCTGTGGCGACGCTTTTGGAACGCGCTCCACTGTGCGGAATTGCCAAACATCAGATCGGCAATCAGGCGATGGTCCTGCGTCTGCTGCGGCGCAAAGGTACAGCCAATGCTGATGTAGCCATCGCCTACGCCGTGTCTCACGATATTGACGGGCATGGTTGACGGCGCGCCTTCGCATAACGGTGTTATTTTGATTGTGCCTGAGGTTTCGTTTGCCGCTTTCTCAATGCGCTCTGCATCGCTATCCTTGCTGTACACGTGAATAAGCATGCCATGCACCGAGACATTTTCGACGCGCGCCTGCTGCCATTCACCTGCCAGCATGAATTCGCAGCGGCGCTCGACTGTCACACGGCGAGAGGCTGATTTATCGCCCTTTTCCGATACCACACCCAGAGCACAGCCCGCGAAAATCAGATTGAGCAGGTTCCAGCCGCCAACCACCAATGTCACATCGGCCTTGTAGGGCTCCGCATAGACCCGGTAGGCCGCCACCAAGGTTGCCACAGCAAGAACAGCAAAGATGATGAAGAAGGGAAGGCCAATTTCCGACAAACGGCTCTGCCGGATGGATTCATCCTTGGCCGTCACTTTGAATGTCGGCTTGCTGGGGTGCATGATGACGGAGATGATGGCTGGCAAGAGGTGAATCGTCTGGACGTATTCATAGAGTTCAGAGATCCACGGCCACCGGAAACGCCCGTAGAGATAGTTCTGGATCATCAGGTTTGCCAACATATAGCTGGCTGTATAGGCGAGGAATTCGCCACCAGAGGCCACGAAGATTTGCATGTCGAAGAAAATGTAGAACAAGGGCGCAATCAGAAACAGGGTGCGCGGAATGGGAAACAGCCAAAACAGTGTTGACGACATATAGCACAAGCGCTGCGTCAGGCTCAGCCCACGTTTGAACATCGGCTGGCGGAAAATCAGGATCTGCATCATTCCCTGCGCCCATCGGCTGCGCTGGCCAATGAAGCTTGCAAAGGTGGCTGGCTGCAAACCGGCAATCAGGGATTTATCGACATAGACGCTATTCCATCCCCGCGAATGCAGCGCCAATGCGGTTTCGCAATCTTCCGTGATGCTGATGCCGCTGAACCCGTCGGTCTCTTCCAGAGCCTTGCGGCGCAACACGGCTGCTGAGCCGCAGAAGAAGGCACCGTTCCACTTATCCAGCCCGCGCTGAATAATGCCGTAGAACATTTCGTTCTCGCCCGGCATTTTCTCGAACGTATTAAGATTGCGCTCAATCGGATCTGGATTGAGAAAGAAATGCGGGGTCTGCACCAGAAACAGTTTCGGATCGTCTTCAAAATATCCCACGGTTTCCAGCAGAAAATCCTGCGCTGGTGCGTGGTCTGCATCGAAAACAACAATTAACTCGCCTGTAGAATAGTGCATGCCATTGTTGAGGTTGCCCGCCTTGGCGTGTTCGTTGCGATCGCGGGTAAGATAGCGCACGCCCATTTCGCGGCACAATGTCTGCAATTCTTCATGACGGCGCTCTGCAGCATGGGCTTGTGGGATATCGTTTGAGCTGCGCTTTTGCAGCGTGCCGCCATCATCGAGCAACCAGACGGTGACTTTATCTGCCGGATAATCGAGGTTTTTGGTGGCTCCGAGGGTGTTTGCCAGCAGTTGCCTATCTTCATTATAGGTAGGGATGAAGATATCGACCGTTGGCCGATAGCCGGACGAAGCGGTCTTTCTGACATCGGCGCGCAGAGGCGATGACACGATAACAAGGCTGAGTGCCAGCATCAAGACGCTGTACATTTCAGCGATATACAGCAGCACGCCGGGAATGAAGTTTTCCAACTGGTTTGGTGGCGGCAAAGTGCTGGTGGTGCGCCAATAAACATAGCGCAGCACCACTGCCGTGCCGCAAGCCAATCCAACCATCCGCCAGGGTCCCCTGATCTCGAGGGTTTTGAGAGTTGCCAGCACAACAAGGGCCAGAACGATCGCGATAAGATGCGTCTGCAGACTGACTGGAAGTGTTATCACTACCAAAAAGCCACAGGACACAAGCGCCCATACGAGGAAGCTTAAGGCCTTTTGCATATCGACAACTCTCGAATGTGGTAACGTGAACCGTGATTTTGGGCGCAAATGCATAAATGCGGATGGCGTATTGCGTTCCATGGCGAAGAATACCGGATTATTCGCATGGTATACTCGTCTGTGCGCCCCCACAGGCGGGAGAAGGAATAACGACCCGTTTCACGGGCTTATCGGTGCTGACACCCGCGCCAGTCTTTGTGGGCGCTGTGACAGGAGCACCGCCAGCGGCAGGTAATGGCGGCGCAGGAATGTTTGGCATGCTGGCACCCGATAGCGTTGCCCTTTGTTGGGTGATGGCAGGCGCTTCTGGTTGGACTTGAGTGGGTTGCACCCGTTTTGACGTGTGGGGTTTTGCCGCTGTCATTGGCGCTGGACGCGCAGCCGCTGGCTTGTCGAGTGCAGCCTGGCCAGCAACGGGATAGGTTGGCTGACCGGGATTGCCAATGCTTTGATCCAGCGGCGGGGGGGCACCGTAAGGGTTCCAGGCAAAGGAGTCAAAGCGACCCGTCAAACTGTAGTGGTACATGATGGACAGAAGTGAGCTTTGGCTTGCGCCTGTGTCACACAGGCGGATACGCACCTGTATCATGCCACTGTTGCCAAGCATGCTGCGCTGGTCTTCGGGTGCACGAATTTGCTGCCAGCCAAAGAAGCACAGATCATTTCCGAAGCCTTTGCCAATGGCGTAGGAGAAGGCTCCGTAATCGTTCTGAAGGTAGTCAGGCGATGTGGCCATGGGCGTAGACGGGAACTCTGCCCGGATCTCGTGCGCCAACTGCGATTGGCGGAAGGCTGTGTAAGGCAGTTGTTCACGCATTTTATATTCAGAGGCTGTGGGCCCCCAATAGGTTACCTTGATGTAATTTTCACCTGGCGTGAGTGCGTGGGTTCGCAACACCATCTGTTGCGCGATTGCGTTGGCGTAATTGCGCTCGACCAACGTCACGGCTTCGAATGATCCAGGTGATAACATCACCAGTGCCTTTTCCGGTCCGACCATCACCGGCACGATGGGTTGCTCAATGCCGCCCGAATGCTCACATCCTGTCAGGACGACAGCCGACATCACGAGCAACAGAGATACAGCCAGACTGTAGCCTCTATCGAGAATATTCACCAAAACCAGCCACCAACAAACGAATCACCAACAATAGTATTGTTAGCAGACAATCAATTTGTGGATATTTTTAAAAATTGATAGTTTTTAAATTGTGCCCAAAAAGGTCAGTTGTAGATGCTGTCACGGGGTGTTTGAGCGAGAATTCCGCTCCTGTTCATCGAATGGTGGTCGTATCGGTGCTCATGCAAGACTGGTCAGCGAATTGCTATTCCTGATGGCGAGGGTGCAGCTGACTTCAGCCCCAAAGTAGAACGATGATATAGTGAAAGCAAACTGGCATTAAGCTTTCATAGGTTCTGGCAATAGTATTGAGAACAGAATGTTATCTCTCACCCCATTTGCCGTTCCGAATGTACGTGGGGGGGTACGTGGGGCAGATTCGGTGGCAG
>DNPN01000246.1 GCA_003501385.1 Rhizobium sp.
GAGTTTGTCAGGGAAAAGTGGAAACCGGTTTTCCCGAAAAGACAAACGAAAATAAGAAAAGCGAGAGTCTGTCTGGTTCAATCTGAACCTGACAGACTCTAGCGCGACAAGAACGCAACGTGAAAGGGATTTTAATTTAATTACAACAGCCGTCAGAATATTCCTAATCTGAGGGTCACGCGTTCGAATCGCGTCGGGATCACCATTAAATTCAAATGCTTAGTGTGAATTTTTCACCTCTACATGTCGCATGGTAATTGCGTCTATTTTCATTGATTTCCAAGGATTGCAACGAGATCACCGCGAATCCATGCGACATGAAACGCAACATGGACATGGCGAATCAAAAGTTATAAGACCATCGAATTTCAGAGCGAAAATAATCAGATCAAGGGTTTAATAAGCAACCGGCACGCAAGCCGTTGCGGCGTCCACCGAAAGGCAAAAGTCTCGGAGACCTCAAACATACCTTTATTGTTACTCGTGCCATGGTTGCCACCCATACACGAACATTCACATATATGCCCAGATGCATTCCAACAGCTCGACGCGCAAACCTCCTGTTCGCTAATCGGCTGAATGATGTAGACATTTCCATATCGTGACAATGCCCGGTTCACAAAATCATTGAACCATGCTCTTGGGATTTCCCATTGCGGAGGCACTTTATTCCATTTTGGTGACAACCGCCGACCATTGCGGAGCCATAAAAAGTTATCCTGACCATATGGCAATTTCACATTCAATGGATAACCGTTGCCTCTGCGGATCGCTACAGGCACTCCGTTTTGGCTTAGAACCCAGTTTATTTTTTTATCATCAACAAACCCAATGGACATGACCCACTACCCCCCCCGCTCCACACACTTGCCAGGTCATCGAAACAATTTACGGATTAGCCCCCACAAGCTAAAGGTCGTTCGGCTATAGACGCGGTTGTAGGCTGCTTTTTTCGGGTTGGTCAGCCCACCCCAACCCCGTGGAGCCTTCAGGCCAAGATTATGGCGGACTACACGCTTTACAGATGTGCGCGCCGCCAAGCTCTTTTTCAGACTCGGCGTTCGCATTCCAATTTTGAAAGGTGATCGTTTTCGAGCCACTATTTTCTCCCCAGAATATCTTCCATTGAAGAATGCTACTTCAACGCGATACTTGTAAAGAGGGTATATCGTCATCCAGAGTGGAAACGCACTTAGCAAATATTCAGCCTTCAATGCAGTTATTGATATGTCGGCTCAAGAAAAGGGAAAGTCTCCATGGAAAATGGATATGATGATGAATCGCCATGGGTGGAACTCTGGTCAAGTGAAATGCGTCGAGAACGATATCAACATTGCGAACGTGAACATTACGAAACCGCAAAATCCTTAATGGACATTTCTATTAAATCAAATTTCGAATACGGAAAATGGCTTTTAGCCTCTGGATTGGCTGTTCATGGAGGCGCATTATTTGGCTTAAATTCTCTCCGAGACGCATTGGAACACGATAAGTGGCCTGCGCTGGCAGATGCTGCGAAGTGGAACGTAGGCGGCATTGTCTTTGTACTGATTGCAGGCTTTCTTGCTTGGCTTAATTTTCAAAGCGCTGTCCATATTTACCATCGAGCGGCGAATCCTATGAGGATTTATCGCACAGACACCTTCAATGAAGACGACGCCAAGACAGACATTATGAGCTTTACACGTTGGTTGGCCATTGCCGCTGGATTTCTCGCGCTCTATAGCGTGTTAGTCAGCGCTGTTAAGGTGTTCCGATTGCTCGATACGATTTAACTGCCCCATATATGAAATGCTAGGAGATCACAAAGGCAGTGGACGCAATTTCGTGCCTTTGTTAATTGACACTTCGTGCATAGAAGGTGGTGCAAGCAACTTGGCAATTTGAAGCATTTCTGGCCACCGCCATACAAGCACCGACGCGACTTGATGGAGAGGTGTCTTTTGATATGCCGAGGCTAATATAAAGCCATGCAGACCGGCCGACCTGAGGGCAGCTCTTTCTGCCGGATTTTTCAGAACGCGACCATCGCCGGAGACAAACATCCAGTCGTCATTCGATTTTCGGAGATAGTCGATCCATTCTACATCTTTGGAATGGCGACCATTAGGTAAGCTCGACAAGTCGCGTATATGAAACGCCGAATGACCATCATGTTGAATGAACCCATGAAGGGTTGTGGCCAAAACAGGTGATGTACAGTTGTCGAAAAAGACGTTCACGCCGCCAACCGCTGTTCCATTAAAGCTTCAAACTCGATGGCATGGCGAACAGCACTCTCGCTCACATCATAGGCCTTGGCCGTTCCGCGCACCCCTCCGTCTTGCTTGGCAGCATTTGCAAGAATAGCTGTCGGAACACTAGAGGATGCATCAATCGGCTGACCAAATGATCTTCCGGGATCGACAACTATGTTCAGCCTTCGCCCGGCTGGCCACCATATCGTTGGATTACCGTCTTCTCCGAACTCAACAGTCTTCAGAATCGGCTCCAAAACACCATTGAACTCATACTGTTTTTGGAAAAGGTTCAACAGCCGTTCACTCTGCGCGCCGTCTTCACCTTCTTTGATGATATGGAGGAATATTTCTCTGCCATCAGTCCGAAAACGATTCGTTGATAGAGGATGAATTTGCCCAATGACCTGACGCGCCATTTCAATAGCAGCACGTACCTTAATTGCGGAGACCCCTTCCTTAATGAAGGCATCAGCAACACGCGCTTCCATCAAATCATTAAAGCCGAGGTAAATTTTGCTGTCGCCAAGCGAAACCTGCGGAGTCCATAGCGGTGGGTAAAATTTACCGCCGACGACGTGCCCGCGCAGCCATCGAGATATCTTCGAAGAAGGCACACGAAGAAGCCTGCCTGCTTCCGCAGGGGTGTAAAGTCCAACACCAATCAAACCATCAGTTTCCATGCCGGTATACTCCACTTGCAACGGCCATTGTCAACGGAGTTTTGGCTGCCAATATTCCGGAGCCATGGGCCTGACGGCTGTTGCCGTTTGACTTAGATGATTCTCGATTACAAACAAGTGGGAGATGGCTTGAGGAAAGCGACCAAACAAGGCTTTTAAGTTTCGGAACTGTTGCAATGGACAATGCAAAATCAGCAACGGAAATATCTTCTCGACCGTTTCCACTGCGATAACATTTCATCGGAAACAAGAGGCGAACTCATACCAGCCTTGACGTCCACGATAAAGCTCCTGATCGCAAAATGCTGCACGCCCAGCGTCACCCCAATGGACAAAGGCTCTGGGTCCCATCTTTTAAGAGACGCTTGTCCGGAGCGGCCCCTATCACGCTAATGAGGAGCTTCACATTAGCGGGATTCCAAAGTGACGAATGGGGAGCGGGTGTCGCTTCCATTATAAGGGGTGATTGGACTGACATAGGCCGGAGCCCCATCGATCCTGAGCACGAAACGCCAGACCAGTTCATCATTGAGGAACCGCACATGAGCTGAAAGAGCCGGGGTCGTACCGCCATCAATGATGATGTACTGGCTCAAATCGGCAAGAACGATGTCACCTTTATCGCCAAGCGCCGAGCACTGCTCAACCGCAATAACTGGCCTACCCTTCAATACTGGGTAAGAGTTCCCACCGGCGATTCCACCTGGCATGTAAAGAGCTTGGGCAGCGGGAGGCGAAAATCCGCTCGTTCCCACGACATTTACCATCTGCTCAAGTTGGCTCTCAGCATCTTCGTTTACCAACCACACAGAGCGTTTCCGGCAAGGGGCAGGAAGACGCGACCACATTGAGCTGATATTTGCCGCAGTGATTGTTTTCGATGCTTGTCCAATCTCTTTTGGAACCACAATCGTCGCTGGTGCATTCAATATGCCGAGGAGTTGCCCGGCCCCCGATCCGTTAAGAACGGCAAGATCCACTTTGAAAGAAGCTTCAGCCGCGAAACCCCGACGAATATGAGCTTCAAGCAACGGTGCATCCGCCTGAAGACTGGCCGTACCCCGCACAAGGCAGATCAGCTTCTTTACGGAAAACTCGATATTCCGAAAGCGCGGCAGAGAAGCACTCACCTCATCCGCCTCGGATGCCCAGTACGACTGAACACCACCCCAGCGAGATCCATCAGCACGGCTAGTTTCATCAATTCCGGGAATATTGACTTCCGCTAAAGGAGGGGTAGCCGGACGCCTGTCACAACGACTGGCAATTTCAGATTCATCGTACAAGCCGCCAATGAGGTCGTTGACAAAATTCGCCTGAACCAGAAAGCCGCCCGCAGATGCATCCCCTTCATTCATTCCAGTTGGAGCGCGAACAAGACGCGAATCGACCTTTGCTGGATCCGTGCAAGCCTCTGCGATAGCTTGAAGCTGGCTACCCAGTGAAGGAAAGCGAACTTGTCCTCCCGACGCTGACGAAACAGCAGGATAGGCAACCGGGGCACCAGCAGCACGCCTTACTGCCGCAAGATCGTTGCGTGACATTGGAAAATCCTTTCGGTCAAGAGCCTTTTCAGCCCATTTTTGCATTGGAACAGTATCGATCCCTACGGATCGAGCCGTCACCAGCGCCGTCGGGAGCGAAGGAACGGGGACTTGAGAAATTTCGAGCAGATCAACTTGCTCAAAATCTATCCCGCCGGGGCGAGATCGGTCGTTGGAATACTGCCATTTCAGAGGCATCCAAGAGACAGATGTGGCATTCAAAAATCCACCCTTCACCATGCGGAAAACCATATCCGCCAATGGATTGATGTCGCGCTCGATGTATTCCACCGTTCCAGACAACACACCGTTGGTTTCACCTATCTCAATGACCCGACCGATTGGCGGTTCGGAATTGTCATGCCCCCAAAGGAAGACAGGATTGCTTAGGAAGTTGGACAGTTGCCACGCACCTGCAAGGATGCGGTGGCCATCACGCGCAACGCTCTCATCAGAAAAGCGATAGCAAATGTACCGCCCATTATCATTCGTGAGGTCTAGTAGGCCTGTCGAACGCAAGCAACTTCCGGCAGGCAATGAGCCTCTGCGGGAAAATGAGGACAAATCGGCAGCTCTAATCATCATTTCACCGCCGGTAATTCTTGCCGAAGAGCCTCGAGCAATTGTGGAATTTTAGATTGATCGGGCTCAAGTTTGAGCGCATTGGCGGAATCCATTGCCTCCCGAATGGCCTGGAGCCTCGCATTCACCAAAGAAGCATTGCTTTCAACTCTACGCGTAATCTTGCCGGTAACGGGATGTCGTTCAATGATCTCATGGCTAATGGTCACACTGCGCCTCGCTTCATCTATCGCATCGTGCATTTCAGAAACGAAGAGGTCGATACTCGGGTCGCATGACGTAAGCAGCAGTCGAGTTTCGTCATCGAAAGCCCGATCCAATGCCATCTTCCTTTGCAGGTTTGAGCGGAAAAGATCTCCGTAAGCTCTTTTCGCCTGCTCCAAAGCTTTTTCAGCAGCCTGAACCTCTTCGAGCCCACGGCGCAGTTTCTCATTGAGGGCCGGGTATTCTTTCTCACGAAGGCGATCAATTTCAGCGCGTTTTTGATCGGCAAGCTTGCGCTCTTGAGCGATGCGCGCAGACTTCTCTTGCATCGCTTGCTGCACAAAACTGGAACCCTGCAGAATGGCCAGAGTTTCAGCTTGATCAGGACGTGTCGGAAACATATTTTGCTTGGCCATGGTATCCTCTTGTGTTGAGAAAAGTTTGGCAGATTAATTCGGACACGAAAACCGCATTTTGCGCCGACCGTTTCGCTTGTAAAAACAGTCACTTGATAAAATCAAAATCAGCCGTTTATCGGAAAGAGGAGGCGGACCACCGCTCAAGTTGAATATCTGGAAAAGTAGTTCTTTCCGGGTGCCAAGATAATCGTGAGGTGCGGTTATTCTTCCGCTATCCTTGCGCCAAGGACCGCTTTCATAGGTACGACAAAGACGACGAAATTCATCTCTGCGCTCGGCTGGCGTACCTAAAGTGTAGTCCTCATAGAGAGTGCACATCATTGCATTTCTGGAGTCCAGATCAGGTGGTAACTTTGCCAGCAAGAGCGCAATCCAGTTGGATAACCATTCACCGTCGCCATGCTCAGGCATCGTGGCAGGAGCAAGAAGAGATATCCGCGTCAAGCGTTCAACATCAGACGGAACAAACTGCACAAGAGGCTCACGAGACTTCATGCCATCCACCCCTCGCCTGCACCCCGCAGATGGCGGCGTTTGCGTGAGCGCTTACCTTGCGACAAAGCCGTCGATCTGCATGCATCGCTGCAATAGCCGGGAACCCTGCCACCCGTGACGGCCTGGACCTGAAATGCAGTTCCACAAACCCGACAAGTGAGGTTCGATCGATGGCCGC
>DNPN01000172.1:0-241 GCA_003501385.1 Rhizobium sp.
CCTTCGTTTGGCGTTGCAGAGGAAACTTGATAATGGCCGTCTCTGCAGCCTTGCACGTTCAATACATCGCGAATGATGCGGCCTTTTGGCGTGCGCTCGATTGAGACAATCAAATCAACGGCTTCTCCGATCACCTGCGGCATCGGCTGTTGAGACACTTCAGCGACAAGCTGTTCTAGGCGCGTGAGGGCGCTCAAGGCGCTATCGGAATGCACTGTGGCAATGCCACCGGGATGGCCGG
>DNPN01000172.1:488-19512 GCA_003501385.1 Rhizobium sp.
GGCAATGCCACCGGGATGGCCGGTGTTCCAGGCTTTGAGCAGCGTCAACGCTGCCCCGTCACGGACTTCGCCGACAATAATCCGGTCTGGTCGTAATCGCATGGTGGATTTCAGCAGCCGGTTCATGTCAACCGTATCCGATGTGTGCAAGATCACGGCGTTTCGGGCAGCACACTGGATTTCCGCCGTGTCCTCCAGAATGACCAGCCGATGATCGGGGCAAGCTTCCACCATGTCGGCAATGATCGCATTGGTGAGTGTGGTCTTGCCTGTACCTGTGCCGCCTGACACAAGAATGTTCTTGCGCGCCGCAATCGCGTCTCGAATGACGACTGCCTGCTGTTCGGTCATCACCTGATCCGTCACGTACTGATCAAGCCGGACTAACAGCGATGCTTTTTTGCGGATCGTGAATATGGGTCGAGATACGATCGGCGGCAAAAGACCTTCAAATCGATGTCCACCAATCGGCAGCTCGCCCGAGATGATCGGTCGATCAACGGTGATCTCTGTGCCAAGCGCATGGGCGACTTTGCCAATCACAATCTGGGCATGGTGGGCAGCCATTGCACCCCCCTCCTCCATGCCTTTGCCAATCCGCTCGATAAACAATCTGCCATCTGGATTGAGCATGATCTCGACGACATCATGCTCATTCAGCGCGTTGATGATCACGGGCCCAAGCGAATCCGACAAAGCATTGATCAGCCGTCTCCGGCTCTCAGCATTCTTATCCATCACACACCCTCTCAAGAAGGTGCGAAAATATTTAAATTATAAAGATCTGTTATACGCTTGAATAATGTTGTCATCTCTCAGCACCATTTTTTAAACAGTGAGCCATTGGAAAAGTGGTCAGCGTGCTGACCGGCCACATGGCTCCAGCAAAGGACATGGGTCAAAGACCCGTCTCGAGACGGACGCATATGTACACAACATAAGATTCAGGCGCAATCAAAAAGTGTCCAGTTATGGAATTCTTTGATATGCGATGCGATCGAATCTCATCAGTGGCTGAGTTGAAAATATGGAAATTATCTTTGGTTGTGTAGATAAATTTTTTCGACATATAGATGTTATAAATTTTAACATATTGAAAAATATAAATAATTAGCACGCATGGATTTACAACTTCATTGTTCTGCAAACAAAAAAATCTTCCTCTTGATGGAGGTGAATTTTACCCTCTAATTTTAAGGGTTTTAAATTTGTCAACTCGAATGAATAATCAAATCAATTATTAGTTGTGATTGCAGTCGCATCGATAGTCGACAATGAATTCAATTTGATGCAGGGAGACCTAATAAAATAATACGCCTCCAAGGTGAAATAATTTAAAATATCCTCAAAGCGTGCGGTGATGCGATCATGTCGTGACGAGGCTGCAGCCTTCGAGAAACTGTCTTGATTGACTCAAATATTTAGGCCAGATTTTTCCACCAGCGTAAAAATTGGAGTTTTGAAACCTATCAGCCATAAAAAATAAAGGCCCCATAGCCGAAGCAACGGAGCCTATTTTAAAGCATGAACGAGGAATTGGGTTCCTCGAAAGGGCATAGGATGTGACGACCTGTGTCCAAAACTTACATGCTAAAAATAGGAATTTCCGGACAATTTGTCAACGAAAAACGTCACTTCGGCGAACGGGAAAACTTTGTCTCACGATAAGGATAATCCCGATGACAAAACCAACAGGTCGGCGGAAAATCACCCCCTCCATGATGGATGCATACCTGTGTGCTCAGCAATGGTGCGAGCACACTTGCGTCGAGAAAAAAAGGGCAGTGTGTGCTTTCAATCGAGCCGCCGCTCCAGTTTTAAAACTCAATGCTCAAGCGATTGAGCTCATGAACAAACTGCTCAGCTTTTCGCAAGCGCAGGATTGGGCAAGTGACTCCCGTCCGATCGTTTGGCCCGACAACAGACGTTTGATTGGTGAATGCTCGTTTGAGCGGGCCGCGCTGCAGCGCAATTTGCGACGGCTCAGTGAGGCCGGGCTAATTGCCTTTCGTGATAGCCCAAAAGGTCAACGGTTTGGGCGACGTAATACCAATGGCAAAATCATCCTTGCCGCCACCTATGGCATTGATCTCTCCCCTCTTGCGCTGCAGACACCCGCTCTTGAGCGAGCAGCGGCCGACCTGCAAACCGCAGCTGACGAATACCGGCATGCCGCCCGCCGCTTTACATGCCGCCGGAAAATGATTGCTAGCATCATTGAAACCGCGATTGAATATCAGATGCATGGGCCTTGGGAGGACGCTACTGATCAATTGCAGGCAATCATGGCTGCGAGGTCAGGTATCAACGTCATCAATCCGCTACTCGACCTTTGTGAACTTCTGGACCAACTGCATGAGCAGGTTCAAACTGCATACGCCGCTGTAGCGGGCAAGGTTCAAGCTGAAGCAAAAGAAGACCCGCTTGAAAATGCCAAATCAAATGAAGACCCATCGAAAATGAGGCCCATGAGTCTCAACAGTGATGCTCTCATACAGAATACAATACAAAAATATAAAACCAATCTGTACAGCAAGCGGAGATCCGCATGCGCGGATCAACTCATTTTTGAAGATGCCGGTTTCACCGGCAAAGATGGCAAGGAAAAAAAGCCTGCCGTTATCGGCGTGCCCGAACATAGCGTTTTTTGCTCTGAACCGCAGATCACCTGCAGTGCGTTGTTATCGCTTTGCCCCAATTTTGCGGAGCACGTCTGGGCACCAGACGGGCCGAATTGGCAACAAGTCCTATTCACCGTTGAACATATAATCCGTCCGCATCTCGAGGTTCCGCTGTCCACCTGGATGTCGGCCTGCCGCAATTTGGGCCGTGAACGCGCAGTCATCGCCATCGCCATTCTCTTTGAAAAACATGAAACCGGATTGATAAAGTCACCCGGGGCATACCTGAACGGGATGGTTTCCAAGGCGAAAGTGGGCGATCTTCATCTCTCGAGTTCTCTATTTCATCGGCGGTTACAAACAAGCATACTAGCGGGTCAATATTTGGATCGTGGCAAGTCAGTAGCACGATCTTGATGCGTGAGGCTTTTAATGCGACATTGCTTTTAAATGGCGGATGTGGCTTGCCCGGTTCTCCTGCATTCGCAATGAACGTAACTATTTCTTATCGATGCAATGACGCCCCGCAAAAGCTCATCGTTTACAGATGAATTTGTAGTGGTGAGATGCTTAAATCGCTTTCACCCTATCCTGAAATTGTAGGCAGTAATGAAGTCGGCGAGATACCGTTTGAGTTGTTCGTGATTGTCGTAGTGGAAAGGCTTGACGTTCGCTTCCTTGATCGTTCTGAACCGATCGGCGTGAACGCAGCTGGAAACGATCATGCAGTTCCTACGTTCGGGTAAGGAGTTGGTGGTGGTGCGGCTTGACTGCCTTGGCCGGTTTACCGGCGACGTTTTCAACCTTGTCCACGAATTTGATCAGCGCGTAGCTTCTCTCCGCTTGCCGGAACCGGATTTTACGACCTCTGGCAACATAGGTCGGATGGTGATTTAGATCCTGGGCATGGTTGCCGATATAGAGCTAAGGTTCATCAAGGATAGGCAGAGAGTGGGAATAGAGACAGCGGATTCTGATGATGTGTATAGAGGCCGGAAGAAGAACGACGATAACGAAGAAATACGACGCTGGGTCGCTGCTGGCGGAACGAAGGCAGATGTTGCCCGCGTTTGAACGCTCCCGACGTTGGCAGAGACATGAAGACAGATCAAACGTTTTCCCTCTTTCTGCCTTTCTAGGGCATTTACTGAACTTGTACAGAAGGTCATTTATGGCTCTGCTCACCGAGTGATGCCGGGTTTATCACCTGCACCAGTTTACCGCAGTAAACTCCTGGGTTTTAGCATATTCTGGACATTAACTTCCTGTTAATCTTGTTTTCCTTGCCAGATGGACAGAATCGGGTCTAAATGCGCTTAAGTAGCTCGTGTGAGCTTGGAAACGCATTTAAGGTTTTTCGCGATGAATGTTGTCCATATCGATAAAACGGCAATTTCTGATGTTGATCAACTGATCATTTCTCAGGCGCAGGAACTTTCTGAAAAATTGAAACAGCATCGTCTTGAGATGTATCCTCCGCGAGCGATGAAAGACCTTCGTGAATTCCAACTTTCCGAAGCTGCCAGGTTTATCGGAGTAACAAGCGGTTATCTGAAAAATCTATCGCTCGAAGGCAAGGGGCCGCAGCCTCAAGTCACGCCTTCAGGTCGTCGGTCATACACTGCCATGCAAATGGAAGAGATGCGTCAGTTTTTGGAGCAGAGCGCCAGACCAGGTACTCACTATGTCCCTCATCGGCGAGCCGGTGAAAAGCTACAGGTCATCGCAGTCGTCAACTTCAAGGGTGGAAGTGGCAAGACGACAAGCGCAGCACACCTTGCTCAGTTCCTGGCGTTGTCTGGTCACCGTGTGTTGGCAGTCGATCTCGATCCCCAGGCGTCACTCTCTGCTATTCATGGGTTCCAGCCCGAATTTGATGTTCACGAGAACGAGACCCTTTACGGTGCAATTCGATACGACGATCAGCAACGGCCCCTCCGCGAGATTATCCGCCAAACCAATTTTCCAAACCTCGACCTTGTTCCAGGCAATCTGGAACTCATGGAATTCGAGCACGATACGCCACGCATTCTCGCTCAAGGCCAGGGTCAGAACTACGGGCGTATTTTTTTCGCCCGTCTGGATGAGGCTCTATCATCAGTCGCGGATGATTATGATGTCGTAATTATTGATTGCCCACCACAATTGGGCTTTCTGACGATGAGTGCAATCTGTGCAGCGACAGCAGTTTTGATCACGGTTCACCCACAAATGCTGGACGTGATGAGCATGTGTCAGTTTTTGCAAATGCTGGGTGACGTTCTCAGCACCCTCAAAAATGTTGGCGGGAACATGAACTTGGACTGGCTGCGGTATCTGGTTACTCGCTACGATCCGCAAGATGGACCCCAAACTCAGATGGTGGCTTTCATGCGGGCGATGTTCAAAAATCACGTTCTACTCAATCCAATGTTGCGGAGCGTCGCTATCTCAGATGCGGCGATGACCAACCAAACGCTTTATGAAGTGGAGCGTGCGGCGTTCACGCGCTCGACCTATGATCGAGCTATCGAGGCGATGGATGCGGTTAATGGCGAGGTGCTTGAACTAATTCACAAGGCATGGGGCCGTAAATGATGTTGACCAAGTTTACCGCAGTAAACTTCCGAAAAGGAACGCAACGTGGCTCGTAAAAACTTACTGTCCGGTCTTATGAGCAATGAACGGCCTCCCACCTCCAGCGGTGAGGAGCGCGAAGAAAGGCCACAAGAACCGTTGCGTCCAACAACAAGAGGGATCGGTGCACTTGGTGCTGTCACGCGCAGTATTGATGAACTGGCTGCGCGAGCCGATGCCGCTCGTGAAATCGAGGAGCGATTGGCAAACGGCGCAACCGTGGTCGAACTTGATACAGACCAGATCGACGGTTCCTTTATAACTGATCGTGTGGCGATGGACGAAGTTGAGTTTCGAGAACTCGTGGAGGCCATTCGTGTTCGTGGACAGGACTCCCCTATCCTAGTGCGTCCACATCCAAATAAACCGGGACACTACCAAACGGTTTTCGGACATCGGCGTCTTCGGGCCGCTCGCGAGCTTGCTATTCCTGTGCGAGCTGTCGTGAAGACGCTAGAAGATCGCGATCACGTTATTGCGCAGGGTCAGGAAAATTCTCAGCGTTCCGACCTTTCCTTTATCGAACGTGCAATGTTTGCGAACAATCTCGAAACCCGGGGCTTTGGGCGTGACACTATCATGTTGGCCCTTGGAGCCGACAAGACGACATTATCTAAGATGCTTTCAGCAATCGGGCGGTTCCCTGCAGATATTCTCGACACGGTCAACGCTGCTAGAGGACCCGGCCGTGACCGATGGTATGCGCTCGGTGGAGCACTTGTGGACGATGACGTGGCAGAAAAAGCCCGCGGAGTTATCGTCCGACCAGATTTCGTTTCTGCAACGCCTGAAGTGCGATTTGAGATGTTGGAGCGATTGCTTCCAAAGGAGAAGGCTGCAGTCAACACCGCTGCCAAAACGTCGGGCCAGACGTGGGTAAGTGGAGGAAGCTCTGTTCAAGCATCAATCAAAGGGGATGGGAAGCGGGTGACGATCTCGCTGAAAGCTCCAAAGAACTCAGATAAGGCCGCAGCATTCGGCGCTTACATTACCGAAAATCTCGACAAGCTGTATGAGGCTTTCGAACAAGATCAACAAGAGAGTGGAGACTGAACCGCAAAAGAAAAAAGCCCCCAATCGGTTACCCGTGGAAGCTTTCCTCGTAATCTGTAGCAAGACCGAGAATCGCATTTCCATACATCATAGTCAAGAGTCTTTGGATCCGTTTTGGTGAGCAACTTTCTTTTGCCTTTTAGAAGGTGAAAAGATGCAGATTGGAAATGTAACGACGCCTTTTGGGCGGCGGCAGGTAAAACTTGCTCTTGTGAAAAAACAGTTCGACACGGCAGATATCCGCGAGGGCAAGAGCGCCGATAAATGGAAAGTGTTCCGCGATGCCTGCGAAGCCCGTCAATTGCTCGGCGTGCAGGATCGTGCTTTGGCAGTCCTAAACGCATTGCTAACATTTTATCCGGAAACACAGTTGTCCGAGGGAAACGGACTGATCGTGTTTCCGTCGAATGCACAGCTCACCATCCGCTCGCATGGTATTTCCGGAGCGACGTTGCGCCGTTCTATCGCGTCATTGGTCGAGGCGGGGTTGATCCAGCGCCATGATAGCCCGAATGGCAAGCGCTATGCGCATCGCGACAGGGCAGGAGAGGTCGAGCAGGCTTTTGGCTTCAGCCTTGCACCGTTGCTGGCCCGCGCTGAAGAGCTGGCCCAACTTGCCCAACAGGTTGCTGCAGAAACTCGCCGGTTTAAACGTGTGAAAGAAGCGCTCACCCTTTGCCGTCGTGACGTACGTAAGCTCATCACGGCTGCAATAGAGGAGGGTGCTGAGGGGGATTGGTCACAGATCGAGGCGATGTATCTGGCGCTTGTTGCGCAGATTCCACGCAATCCAATCCGTCTCCAGATCGAAGAGATCCTCGAAGATATGTCGATGCTTCGGGATGAAGTGCTTAATCTGTTGGAAATTCGGTTAAAATCAGAAAATAAGAGCACCAATGTTGCTCCATATGAGCAGCACATACAGAATTCAAATACCGAATCTCCCAATGAACTTGAACCTAGCTTCGAGAAGAAGCAGGGCGAAACCTTTGCATCAGAACCAAAGCCTTTGCGAGAACCGATAAAAGCGTTTCCTCTGTCAATGGTGATAAGGGCCTGCCCGCAGATCAGCGATTACGGGCCCGGTGGACGTGTTTCCAATTGGCGAGACCTGATGTCTGCCGCTATCGTGGTGCGTTCAATGCTTGGCGTCAGTCCGTCCGCCTACCAAGATGCTTGCGACGTCATGGGGCCAGAAAATGCCGCCGCGACCATGGCCTGTATTCTGGAAAGGGGAGGGCAGATTAATTCTGCGGGCGGTTATTTGCGCGATCTAACGGCCAAAGCCCGGCGCGGTGAGTTCTCATTGGGGCCAGTGTTGATGGCCTTGCTCAGGGCGAACGGTGAGCCAGTCACGCGGATGGCTTGAATGGTGCCAGAGCGGCTGATTTTCGAGTGAAAATCAACACAATCTGCTTAATATGTGTCGATCAAGTATTCCGAGCGACTGGCGGAGGCGTCGAGACTGGAGACGATGCTCTCGCCGAAATGATCAACGATCTTTACAAGGCCCTGGTTATCCATTGGCGAGGACCATGCGCAACTTCAAAGCCATCGAATTCGCTACGCTTTAACCGATGGAGTGTTTCAACAACTGGGGGTTTCTCTGGAGACCACCAAAAATATTCCATCGGCAGATGCTTAGAACAATACTATACCACGCTGGACGTACCGGCCATGGCGGCATAACTTAATCCAAACGGTCTCAGTTAAAGACGGGGCGGTTGAAAACGACGGCGCGGTCAAACGGAAGGTCGAAATACCGGAATGATTGAGTAAGCTCGTTTCGTTATTTTGACGACCGGGCAGTTGTTTGCGCCGTTGCCAAAGCCAATGCAGTGTTTTGAGCTTCGTCGGATGACGACCTAATGTCAGGATGTACCCCGGTTCCCCCCCAATTGCCTTGGGTGATTGGATTTTGAGCCCTGCCTGGAGGCACGACGACATAGAGGTCGGAACCGAGTTCATTGAGCCCACCTGGATTTGCTCCTCCGCGTGTTGTTTCGCCGACAACAGTTGCACGCTTGAGCACCTGCAAATCATAAGCAAATTCTTCGCCTGCCGAATAAGTCTTCGGACCCACGAGCACATATACGGGTTTTCCGAGGTAAGTTTTAGGTGTCGGCGAACTCCAAAATGACTCTGTTCTGAAGGTTGTGGTTCCGCGATTGCGCCATATAAGATCGTTAATGTGCACACGTTGGGCTGGGTCAAGCAAGAAACTGATAAGGTAAGCGACAGATGCGGGATGCCCACCACCATTATCACGCATATCAATGATTAGCGCAGCTGTGTCTGTGAGTTCAGCTATGGCATCGTCAGCAGCTGGATTAAAGACTTCTGGAGGAGCAAATCGTGAAAGGTGTATATATCCAATATTTCCGTTCAGTCGCTTCACCTCGAAGCCAGCATCCTTCGGTGCGGACGGCGAAGGCTGATTGCTAAAGGGAGAGCCAAAAATCACTCTGATATGACTATCGTTGGTTATCTCCCGAAGTTGCTCAGTCAATCTCAGAGCAAAATTGGCTGGATCGGTTACGTCGGCATAAGAATTGTTAGCATACGCCGCCTCCAATGCGTCGGCGGCAAGGGCTCCTTTATCTGGAAATACGTAGCCTTCGCGCAACTGGACTGTAATCTTCCCGATTAACGTTTCTATCGTTGCTCTATCCAGTTGCTTGGCATGTCCCTGCCCAGGAGATGACTCCGCTCTTGTCGCAGAGGGAATGGCGGTAAGCGTGGTGATCATCATAAAACAGCCGGCAAGGATCGAAGATTGGTGGTGTTGCATACTTGTCTCAACTCTGAGCGATCACGTCTTCCGAACGAAGGTCGAGCGTTTCACGCGATTTATCTATTACATTTAAGAGGTATCCGCCCTGCGAAGTTCGCACAATTGGATCTCTCGCCCATTCTCCTATCGCACAAATCCTGAGCTAACGAAAGTTCGGTGAGTTTCGTCTTGTGAATTCTATGGGCTATGTATCAGCACTGGCGATTGAAGAACCTCCATTATTGGGTCCAGTCTAGCACCTGATGGGCACCATCATGGAATACTCCTGTCTAAAATGAGCCATCTAACTCAAGTTTCCGTAATGGTCAGCAAACCGGCTCAAAGCGGAGTTGCGAAACCACACCACGCCCGACTGCAGTGCGAGAAGATGATCGAATATGTCCAATGTCAAAACGAGAATATAGTTGCCGGTATCTGCGCATTTGAGCCGCAGACAAAAATGCCCTATTTCCAGCGGAAATTTTTTCACTTGGAAAATGCGTCGATAAGGTTAGACGTCAAAGTAGTGCTGGTTCTGTAATGCGCTTTTGTTCGTCATGCCCCTCGGTACCAAAATCGCGTCACCAGGATCATGCTCTTGTCCGTGGTCAACACCAAGGTCGCCACACGATGCCATAAGATTAGAACCGGCAGGGTTAATCTGGTCAATCTAGGGGGCGTGATTGTTAAAAGCATCACAGCACTAATTACGACCTTGCTAGGTTCTCGTCCCTGACGCTATCAATCCGGAGGTAGTTTGACTATGGCGGCCATATCTTCTCGAGAAGGAGGCAGTTATCACCGTGGCCTCATTTATGGGGCCGCCACGGTGATCCTGACCCAAGCTCATGCTGACAGTTCACTTCGTGCCTGGGGATGAAGCTCTGAGAGAAGGTAGGCTTCAAACGAGCAGTAGTTGCGGTGGCGCGCAAGCTATCTGTAACAATGCACAGAATGCTGAGACAACTGGCGAAATCTTTGACCGGCCCGCCGGCATGACTGCCTGAGCTCCCCCGTAGCATAGTTGGGAGCCTAGCGATAACGTAGATAGCCAGACGTTCTGAATTGCGTCGGCCTTATCGGATGCGTTGAAACGTCCTTGCCGGGACGTAGGTCGGGTCATTCCGCTGATGCCGTTGCAGGTGGGGGAGTGTCAGGAATTTCGTGTACGAGCGTGCGGCTGAACATTAGCTCTTACGCCCTTGCGGCCTGAAAGCGGTCGGCAAAGAGAATGGCGAATTGCGATTTCGCCATCGCCCATTCTCTGGGTGGCATCTTCCACTCTTTCTCCGATCTGTTCAAGACCAGATAGAGCAGTTTGGTTGCCGCCTCATCGGTAGGGAAATGGCCTCTCGCTCGGACCGCGCGACGCAGCTTGGAATTCAAGGCTTCGATGGCGTTGGTGGTGTAGATGATCCGGCGCACATCCTTTGGAAAGGCAAAAAACGGTATGACCTCTTGCCAGGCTCGCCGCCAAATCTGGGCGATGGCTGGGAATTTCCTGCCCCAGAAGCCATTCTCGAAAGTCGAAAGCGCTGCTTCCGCCGCCTTGTCGTCAATAGCCCCGTAGATGGACTTCAGCTCACGGGCCAGGTCCTTGCGGTCTTTCCAGGAAGCAAAATCCAGGGAGTTTCGTAGCAGGTGAACGATGCAAGTCTGTACCGTCGCCTCGGGAAAGACAGCGTTGATAGCCTCGGGAAAGCCCTTTAGGCCGTCGACGACGGCGATCAGGATGTCTTCGACGCCGCGGTTTTTCATCTCGTTCATCACCCGAAGCCAGAATTTCGCGCCCTCGTTGGTTTCGATCCAGAGGCCGAGAATTTCTTTCGTGCCGTCACCGCGTACGCCGAGCGCGATATGCACCGCCTTGTTCCGGACGTGGCCTTCATCCCTGATCTTGACCCTCAAGGCATCGAAGAACACCGGCGGATAGACCGGCTCCAGAGGCCGCGCTTGCCATGTCGCCACCTCGTCCAGCACCGCGTCAGTGACGGCCGAGATCAGATCGGGCGAGACGTCGATACCATAGAGGTCATGGACATGCCCGACGATCTCGCGCGTGCTCATCCCACGCGCATACATCGACACTATCTTCTCGTCGAAGCCTGGGAAGCGGCGCTGGTATTTGGCAAGCAATTGCGGATCGAAACTCGACTGCCTGTCGCGCGGGATGGAAAGCTCAAGCGAACCGCTATCGGTCAGCACCGTCTTTCGACCGTAGCCATTCCGACTGTTGCCGGAGGTCCCGTTGCCAGAGAGGTGATGGTCCATCTCTGCGTTCAAAGCCCGCTCTGCCAACGCTTTCTTCAGTTGATCGAGCAGCCCGTTGCTCTCAAATGCCGTCTTCGCGTCCGAACCAGCCAGAAGCTGGTCCAAGATGCTATCCGGGATAATCGGATCTTTCCGTCGTGCCATGGGTGATCTCCTTTGTACCCATTATGCACGCCCGTACACGAAATTCCTGACACTCCCTGCAGGTGGACGTGAACTACGTACACATGGCGTCCATTACACTGGAAGATCCCTCCCCGCGAAAACCCATCATGCGGCGATCGGGTATCTACCGTGCAGACAACTGTGCTCTCGGCAAACGCCATCAACAACGCAACACGAAACAGCGGGTTCGCACATCCATGGTTTAGGGTCAAAACCTAATCAAACTATTGATAAATATATTTCTGTGTGCCTCACTTGCTGAGGCAACAGAGGTTTTGGATCATGGCAGGAAGATTCTGGCTTGATGACCGGCAGTGGTCGGTGATTGCGCCCCTGCTCCCGACGAACCAGCCCGGCGCTCATCGGACCGACGACCGCCGGGTCATTAGTGGGATCATCCATGTCTTGCGATCTGGCTGCCGATGGCAGGATTTTCCAGCCTGCTATGGGCCTCCAACAACCATCTACAATCGCTTCCATCGCTGGTCTGCCAAAGGCATATGGCGGCGGTTGTTTGAAGCCTTGGTTCAGACGGCTGATCGAGATCTTTACATGATCGACAGTACCACCGCAAAAGCGCACCGATCTGCTGCTGGCGGAAAAGGGGGGCGGATGCCGAAGCAATCGGCCGCTCGCGAGGCGGCAGGTCGACAAAATCTATGCTGTTGTCGATGGCTGCGGCTGTCCAATCGCGCTACGAATAACTGTTTAGTCCCGGCCGAACGATGCTCGGCCGGCTGTTGTTGAGCATGTCAAAAAGAGCTTGAAAAATGCCAGGCGATTAGACAACGGCATTTAGGGCCATTGCGCAATTGCTCCTCGGCGCGAGTGTTTCGATAAAGCGGCAAGAGCGGTCGCCGCATTACGACAAAACCTTTGAACTGAGCATTGCAGTCTTCACTGGATGATTAATTATGATTAACGGCACATTACCCTGAAGGTCTCAAGTTTCTTGCGACGAGCCTGTTTTGAGGTACTTCAAGGCCTAAGTTTTCACGAAGAGTGCCACCCTCGTACTCGGTTCGGAATAGGCCACGGTGCTGTAAATATGGCAGGACCTCATTGACAAAATCCTCTAGGTCTTGAGGGAGGACCGCCGGCATAATGTTAAAACCGTCAGCAGCACCTTCCTTAAACCATTTACACATCTCATCGGCTATTTGCTCTGGCGTACCGATTACCGTGCGGTGCCCACGCGCTGTTGCAAGCGAGAGGTATAGCTGGCGAAAGGTCATGCCTTCGGAAGCTAGGTCCGATACCAGTTTGTGCCTGCTCTTGTTGGATTCAGTCAGGGGTGGCAGGTGAGGCGCACGGTCGTCCAAAGAATAGAGCGATAAGTCGATGTTGGGATAAAATTCGCTTAGAATCGCCCAAGCTATATTCGGGTGCACTAACGACTGAAGATCTTCGTACTTCCTTAGGGCCTCTGCCTCCGTCCCACCGATAATAGGAAGCAGGCCAGGCATGATGACCATCTCATTGGGATGCCGACCAAATTTTTGCAGTCGTCCCTTCACGTCATTGTAGAAGGCTTTTCCATCTTTTAGACACCGAGTGGCAGTGAATACGACCTCAGCAGTTCTTGCCGTCAATTCTCGGCCAGGCTCCGACGAGCCCGCTAGCACCACCACCGGCCGGCCCTGGGGCGATCGAGCCACGTTAAGTGGACCAGACACCGAAAAAAAACGGCCCTTGTGGTGAACACGATGGAGTTTTGATTGATCTGAATAAATTCCACTTTGCTTATCGCGGAGAAAAGCATCATCCTCATAAGAGTCCCAGAGATCGAGGACTAGGTCAACAAACTCTTCCGCTCGCTCGTATCGTTCAGCATGAGCTGGGTGACCTGCGACAGTAAAATTTCGGGACACATCACCCGCCGTAGTTACAACGTTCCAGCCGGCTCTTCCCTTGCTGATATGATCAAGCGACAAGAACCTACGTGCTAACAGATATGGGTCTTCATAAGTGGTCGAGGCAGTAGCAACAAAGCCGACATGCTGCGTCACTTGAGAAAGTGCTGACCAGAGCGTTATCGGTTCGAAACGGGCGGCACCCGCCACCCGCGCTCTGACCTTTGGGTCTCCATCGAGATCAGCGGGACTGTCGGCAACAAACATCAGATCAAATTTGCCGCGTTCTGCCGTCGTTGCTAGTTCTCTGTAGTGATCAATATCGTGATCGGCATTGGCGTGGGCTGCCGGGTGACGCCAACCCGCTATGTGATTGCCCGTCGCCGTTACAAATGCTCCTAGGTGCAGCCGCCTATAGTCACTCATGGTACAACACCCCATTTAAAGACTCCATTGGAATCCCTTATTCTTTATGACCGCGTTCGACTGGGACGCCTAACGAAGAGGGAAGCGTTATCGTCAAAACGAGGTTCTGGTTGAGGAGATATTAAGTGTGAGTGAAACCGTAGAAGACAGTCTCGTCAAGACAGGATCTCGCTATCGTAAGAATAGCCAGATGTTATGAAATGAGCTCGTAATAATTGTTGATTCTGCCTAGATGACCAAAATTGAATTGTTGCGGGACCTCCTAAGCGGGAGGTTGATTTTGGTAAATTGCAACTTAATGCTGAACTTCGTGCCGCTAAGAGCGTGAGCTTTCACGCCATTTTCTTGGCGATACGACGAAGAAGGTTGGACTTGCCCGGAACAAGTGGAGAGCGAATCCCTAACCTTTGATAGGATTTCGCCCGATGACGAACACGAAGAAGACTTCACCCGGCCGCCACGCCAAGTTCACAGATGCTTTCAAAGCTGAGGCTGTCCGACTTGTGCGCACCAGCGGCAGGCCGTTGCGTGCAATCGCTGATGATCTTGGCGTTGGGCTCTCGACGCTTGGGAAATGGGTGAGCGCCCACAAAGAGGCCGACCTGCTTTCTGGGCCACACGAAGTGACCAGAGCGCTCATTTATCATCCATCAAATCGCTCGGATAACGAAGCCTGTTGCGGTCGTAGCGTGCTCGATTTTCTGCTGTCCACATATCCTAATTATCTTATCCGTAAAACAATCACAGTAGATCGCCATTAAACACTCAATTGATTCAATATTTTTTACGGACAGATACCTAGGGTTTCAAGCTATTTCAAATTGAGGCGAAATTTCGCTGAAATTGCGCCTCAATTTGTATGTTGATTTTTACTTGGTGAGCTGTGTGTAAGTATTTGGATTGGGCGGAAAATGCGCGTTCTTCTCTTCGCCCCGCAGCAGCCGAATTGCCGTATTCAGTTGTGTGTCGTCTTTTTCATCAGGAGGAATATACGCTGACGATGCCTCCTGCTCGTCGCCAAGGGTGCTGTCTTCTTGCTCAGGGTTCGAAAGATGCCCTTTCAGTGACCTCTCACCCAACAGTTGATCACGTCCTTGCAAATCCTGCGGCACATTTTCGTCAACTCGAATGTCGGGCTCTATACCCTTCGCCTGAATCGAACGTCCAGACGGGGTGTAATATCTCGCGGTCGTCAGATAGAGGGAGCCTCCTTCTGGGAGCGGAAGTATTGACTGAACAGTTCCTTTCCCGAAAGAGCGCGTACCCAAAACTGTTGCACGCTTATGGTCCTGAAGAGCCCCCGCGACGATTTCCGAGGCTGATGCGGAGCCACCATTGACAAGAACAATCATAGGTTTTCCTTTAATGAGGTCACCACCCGCAGCAAAATAGCTTCGGTCGTCGTTTTTATCGCGACCTCGTGTTGATACGATTTGTCCGCGATCGATAAAGCTTTCCGTAACATCTATGGCTTGATCAAGGAGACCACCCGGATTGCTCCGCAAATCGAGTATATAACCTTTGAATTTCGTAGGATCGCTTAGGGTACCGAGCTTGGTCAGGCCGTTTTGCAGGCCGGGAAAGGTTTGTTGTGTGAATTGCGTGATGCGAATATATCCAATATCGTCGCCTTTCTTCTGAACCTTGACGGATTGAACCTTTATTATCTCGCGTTTTAACGTCACCTTTTGTCCAACGGTGTTTTTGTCCCGGAGTATTTTTAAGGTGACTGGGGCGTCAACTGGCCCTCGCATTTTTTCTACTGCTTGGCTAAGCGACATTCCTTGAACCGGTTCGTTGTTAATCTCGCTGATAATATCGTTGGCGAGAAGCCCTGCTCTAGACGCAGGCGTATCGTCAATTGCAGATATGATTTTTAGACCATTGTTCTCCATCGTGACTTCAATACCTAGGCCGCCAAACTCGCCCGTTATTTCAGACTGTGAATCCTCGAAATCTCGAGCAGCAACGTATCGAGAATGTGGATCGAGAGAGGAAAGCATACCGTTTATGGCACCCTCCACTAGTTTGGCATCGTCAGGCTTTTCGACATAGCTCGCTCGAACGCGCTCGAATACATCGCCGAAAATTGCAAGTTCGCGATAAGTTGAAGTCTCCGCTGCGTACGCTTCGTGAAAAATCGGCACATTCCAGAAGCCAACAGCGAATGAAGCTAATGTGCCTGCGGCCAGACCAAAAAAGAACCCAGAAAACTTATGGCGCATGTCTTCGCCCTTCCTTGAATTTTGAAATGCGTGATATCAGGGCATGCAACTAAGGACGAATTGAATCATCCCGCTTACAAGATTCTCATCCAATGAATGCTCTTAAACCAATCCCAACCAATCAATTTCACCGACGAACGATCAATCTCTGTGTCGTTCACAACTTAGGCGAAATCAGGGTGTATTGATCTAGTCGGACAAGTTTCACCGCCAGCGGCTCGGCCACCTAGACTTTCCTTAAAGGATCACGACCAATTCCCGTGTTTAGGGCCGGCCGATCGAATTGAAAAGCTGAGGTGTCTGATTCCAAGACGCACTCGCCATCAATGATTAGCGAATCGATAATCTTGGTCAATTCGATAAACTTCTTACGAATAGCCGCCGAATAAGGATTGGTGCGGTGGATCGCCAAAAACACAGCATTCGAATCGTAGCGGACCATATTCGTTGCGTGCATCAGTAAATCAAAACTAGCGGTACTTAACCGATCCGGTAAGGGGCCCATGTCCGCCAGGACTCGTGCAATCAAATGTGTCAGACCCTGTGTAATCGCAGTTTCGCTGTCGTGTTCTTCTGGCGTGACTACGAAGACGCGCAGCCCCAACCTTCTTCGAAGAAACGCGACAACGTCACGAAGTCGTTTGGTGCGGATGGGGCAAACGGCAATTTTCAGTCCCCTAATTCCCGCGCCGGCACTTTGCGGCCCAAACAACGGATGTGTACCGATTATGTCTACATAACAAGGTAATTCAGTTTGCATGACAATAGCCGGCTTGGCCTTAACGGAGCTGACATCAAATACAATTGCTCCTGGCTTTAAATAAGCCCTCACCTCAGCAGCTACTGCGGGGAGTGCATTGACCGGCACGGCGAGAACAACAACGTCGCAACTTGCTACCGTCTTGACGTCACCCTTGGCCACGCCGATCAAGCCCTCCTCAACGACCAGATCTTCGCGTATGTCGTATACGTGAATATGGAAATGCGGACATAGGTGAAGTGCAATTAGCTTGCCGATCGCCCCGAATCCAACAATTCCAACGGATGACACTTGCATTGGGAACGCCCTGCAGCTTAACGGAACTTCCGTTTGTTGAAAATCGTCCTTTGGAATCCCACGACCACTCTAAGACCTGAGGGTGTTTTGGAGGCCAAAAACGCTTTAGACCTTGCCGATTGTTGAAACACTAGCGGTTGGTTCCCCCCGGCGGGGCGTTTCTTGCGAGGCCCAACCAGTCAACCAGTGACGAGACATGCGGTTTGCGGAGAATGGAAAAATGGTGCCCCGGTCCCTGCCAGATATCTACCACGGTCGCGAATCGGCTCCATTGCGCCGCAAAGGCCGAATTTGTCGCAGTATCAATCCTAGGAGTTAGCGTCGGATCGCGCACCTGGACAAGTCTAAGCGTCCCGTTAAACTTCATTGAAGGATGATATTTGGTGCGAAGAGCCGTAGCGAATGTCGTGAAGGGGCCAAGCAGTTCGTCAGAGTGGCTACGAGAGGGCAGCAGCCCTGACTTGACCATCGCTGCATGCAGAGCTCGTATCTTCGATCGAACGTCTGCACCAGTGGTCGTTGTTTCCTCTGTGGAAAGCGGACAATCGAATGTCAATTTTATCGCTTCAACGAATTCCCTGAAAGCTTCGACGTCTGTTACGTCTCGCTCGAGACCGGGAGGCTCACTGTCGATGATCGTGAGCATCCCGACAGTACGTCCCGACGCTTGCAGTCGGCACGCCATTTCGAATGCGACAAGGCCACCGAATGAATGGCCCAGAAGATGAAGCGACCCAGAACCAGATGACTTATCAATGGCCTTTAGATAGTAGGCCGCCGCAGCCTCTACGGTTCCATGTGGCTGTTGTCCCTTACTGATCCCCCTGGGTTGCAAACCGAATACCGGCAGTGTCGTGGCCAGTTCACAAACAACCTCTATGAAACCGGTGACGCTTGAACCGGCGCCGGGGATACAGAACATCGGCGCTTCACGATAATTTGGAGCTGTAAGTGGAATCAGTGGGTCGAAGTCGTCAGGCCTTGGTCCTTCCACTGAGATCGAAGAAGAGACAGCCTTCGAGATCGCGTCGCCGAGAACCTTCCGATTCGCGGAATCGGTCATCATTGTCAGGTGGTCTCCAGGAATTGGCACGAGCGTAATCGAAGACAATTCGAGCACGTTCTCCCAGCCACCAAGCGGTGAGCATTTCGGATGCCCTCCCATATGTCCCACATCAGTGTCGTGTGATGACGGACTTTCTTTCAGTGCATAGAACTGAAACACATTCACGGAGATTTCTGGGATCTGGTATGCGCGGATCAGGTGGTCGAATTCTTGCCGCTGTTCCCAGATTAGGCGCTCAGTGGATGCCTCGTGATCCGAAGAAAGCAATCCAAGCTCCTGGCCTTTGACGATCAATTGATGCAGCGTAAGTTGATCGGACGAGCGTCGGAGCACTTTAGCGAGATGTATTTTGTCAGGTGTGCTCCGGTCGGTGACATAGTTCACCACCATCCGTTTGGTGTCGATCAGCTCTCCCGAATTCCCGGAAGGAAGGCGGCAATCGATAAGCCCGACAAAAGACACGGTCTCATCGATACTGATCAGGTAACTTGCGATCGCGTAGGCTAATATCCCCCCGTACGAGTAGCCTGCGATGCGGTAAGGGCCACTAGGCTGAACTTGCCGAACCATGCCTGCCATGCGCTCGGCCATCGATTCGATCGTCTTGGGGAGGGCATTCTGTCCACGCGGCCAAGGCAGGACATAGAGGGGCAGTTGGGCGTCAATGTGGTGCGCCAACTCGAAAACGTAGGAATGATCGCCAAACCCTGTCGGCACAAAGAAGACCGGTATAGTATCATCTCCCGGCCGTACGGTGATGGCGGAGCCATCATCTTGAAGTTCAGCGCCACCGATGCGCCTTGCTAGGAGCTTGAGCGATAAATTCTGGAACAAGTCCTCCAACGTGACATTGGATCCACAATCCCGGATCTTGCTCAGGAGTCTTACAGCGAGGAGG
>DNPN01000197.1 GCA_003501385.1 Rhizobium sp.
ATTCCACTTTTCCCTGACAAACTCTAATCCAGATGTCCCGGTCGTTGTGAACGGTGGCGCGAGCGCGCTCCGATGCCATCAGGGCTTTTTTTATATGTGAACCCGCTCCGGCACAAAAAGCGGGAAAGCTCTGCGGGTGCGGCTTTGATTTTGCATTCAGCGACCAACCGCGCCGCCAGTTCAGGCATGGTAATGTCTGGCTTGGCCTCCACCGTCCCGATCAAGAAGGCTGCAGCGCTTGAAAGCCGATTGCCTCTCGGTCGCCCCTGCTGGCTGGGCGCAAGAGAACCGTGCCGTGTAACACGCTGCATCAACTTGACCGCAAAGCTGTCACTGACACCGAAGTGACGTGCTGCCGCACGGCGAGAATGGCCCATCTTGACATAGGCCATGAACCGCTCGCGAAGATCAAAAGAATAGTACTTGCCCATAATTCACCTCCTCAAGTGGTGAATCACAAATTCCCATAAATGGGAACCCAACGATTCCAGTTTTTAATCCGATGCTCTAATGTCAGCACTAATGCTGGTTCGAATGCCAGAACATCGCCTGTTTTCCCCGATCAGCAAAAACAGATCACCGGACGCTCACGCACGGAAAGGCTGGCAACATGGCAAAACAATTACAACAAGTGGATGCCGTCATACTCGATGAACTGGGATATCTTCCGTTTCCGGCGGCCGGTGGCGCACTGCTGTTTCATCTCATTAGCCAGCTCTATGAGAAGACATCTCTGCTGGTCACAACGAACTTGTCTTTTGCCGAATGGGTCACAGTATTCGGTGATGCGAAGATGACAACCGCACGCCTGGACCGTATCACGCACCACTGCGTCTTCTTGGAAACCGGAAACGATTCTTTCCGCTTCAAGCAGCGCAAAAGCACACCACAAAACCTCGACTGAACTGGAAACTTTTAAACGCTGTTTCCGCTCGGAAAATGGTAACTTTTGAACGCTGATTGACACTGGAGGGCGAGCGCCATGATGTCGGCTATCAATGCCGCTTCCTCATCCGGGGTCTTGGCGATGTTGCGCTGCGTGGAGGGATGTTGACCAAGAACCAGGCATGCCAGTCGTTCGGACACGCCAGCTCTGTGGTGACATGATCCACACACGCACGGCGGCGGGCGGGGCTTGGAAATTTCCCCTCGCTGCCTCCGCCAAGCTCATCTTGTCCAGGGCAGATCGGAAACAGCCCGCCGGAGCTGCGCATCCTCAGCCTCCAGATCCTTCAAGCGTTTCACCTCATCTCCCTTCAGCCCGCCGTATTCTGCCCGCCAGCGATAACATGTAACTTCCGTCATGCCTATCGACCGGATTGCCTCCGCCATTGACTTGCCCTGCGCATTTCTGCCTTGTGTCTTGTCGCTGCCATTTCAATGTCCTTCTTCGGCGCATAAGCCATACTCCAGGATCATCTTTTCAGGGCGCAGGCCAGGAGTGACTTTATGAATAAAGCGGCCCGCGTCTGACCTTTGTATCAACGCCATAAATGGAGTTTTATGAAAAAATTTTAAAAGAATTTTGGAGGCGCTTCTCGTCAATTTATTCCAATTCGGGCTTGAAACGCGATTTTATGCAGATATGAATGTTCCATGGAGTGGGTTTGATCGTAAAGGGAGATGCGATTTTGGAGAGTATAAAAATATATTCATTATTGTTGTGCTTTGTGTCTTTTGGTGAGGTCGCTGTCCCTCTTCAGCTTTGATTTTTTTTGCGTTTCGCCTACCAATGTGTGGGCCATTGTGATGTTAACACACGTGAGCACCCTATGAACCGTATCCGTAAGCTAGACCATCTTCTCTCTCGCCTTCGGGAGCGTGTATTTTCATCGCTTGATTGCGAGGTTCCGCTGTTATTTCGTGAGGCCTCGTCTGTTGAGCGGGGCACTGTGATCGTGGAAAGCCGTGAGGGGTGGGTGCCTGTCGCGCGTGATCTGGTTTGGGGCGAGCCGGATGGCTATTACTGGTTTGGTGGTGTGGCAACCCTGCCGCCGGAGGCAGAAGAGCTTCGAATCGTCTGCCGGGTGGAGGCGGCGTTTGGCTCGGTGATGGGGCGGTGCGATCCGCAATGTCTGGCGCGGGTTAATGGGCAGATTGCGCAAGGGGTGGATGGCAATCATCGTGAGTTTCTGCTCACCAACAGCGGTAAGGCGGGCGAGCAGTTCGACATTCTGATTGAAGCAGGTACGATTGAAGATCGGCGACAATTGGGTTTTACGTTGCAATTGCAGGTGCATGATCTGGAGGTGGAGGACCTCTATTATGATCTTCGGGTGCCGCTGGATGTGGCGCGTCTGCTGAAAGAGGATGATCCGCGCCGTCATTTCATTCTGGGCAGGCTCGGTGCTGCGGTGGATGTGCTGGATTTACGCCCCGGTGATGATGCCCGTTTTCGTGCATCGGTGGCGGCTGCCCGCAAGGTGGCCGCGGAGATTTATGAGGCGCGGGATTTTGAGGAAAAGCCGGTGATTGTCGCCACTGGCCACACCCATATTGATGTGGCCTGGCTTTGGCGGGTGCGCGAAACGCGCCAGAAAATGGCGCGGTCCATGGCTACGGCGCTGTCGCTGATGCAGGATTTTCCCGATTATCAGTTCATGTATAACCAGTGTGTGCTGCTGGATTATCTGCGCGAGGATTATCCCGAACTGTTCCGCCGTATTGAGGCCGAGGTCAAGACGGGTCGGTTTGAGATTGAGGGCGCGCTGTGGCTGGAGCCGGATGTGAATATCACCGGCGGCGAGGCGCTGGTGCGCCATATTCTCTACGGCGTGCGCTATCATCAAGAGACGTTTGATGTGCGCCCCAGAATGATCTGGCTGCCGGATACGTTTGGTTATTCCGCCGCCCTGCCGCAATTGATGGCCAAGTCCGGGCTGGATAGTTTTGTGACCCACAAGCTGTCGTGGAACGATACCAACCGGATGCCCAATGAGACGATGTTCTGGCAGGGCATTGATGGATCGAAAGTCGTGGCTTACTTTCTGACCACGCAATCCTATGATTCCAACAGTTTCAACACCACCTATTGCCCCAATCTCAAGCCCACCCATGTGATGGGAACGTGGCGGCGCCATGGCCAGCAACATTTGAATTCCGAGCTGTTTCTGGTTTACGGCCATGGTGACGGCGGCGGCGGGCCAACGCGCGAAATGCTGCATAATATTCGCCGGATGGAACGCGGCATTCCCGGTTGCCCAACGGTGAAACATGCGCCGATGCGGCCGTTTTTTGAAGGGCTGATTGAGCGTATGCAGACCAACCCGGGGCGCTATCCGGTGTGGGTGGGTGAGCTTTATGCCGAATTCCATCGTGGTACGCTGACCTCTGTTGCCAAGAACAAGCGCCATAACCGCAAAGCCGAAATTGAGCTGCGCGAGTTGGAAACGCTGGCGGTGTTGGCACAGGTGCATGTGGGCGCTGTCTATCCGGCGGAAGCGATCCGCGAGCTTTGGGATATTGTGATGCTGAATCAGTTCCACGATATTCTGCCGGGATCATCGATTGGTGCTGTCTATGATGACAGTGACGCTGATTATGCCCGTTTCTTTACCAAGGCGCATGCGCTGAAACAGGAGCTGATTTCAGTCTTGGCTGTGCCAGCAGATGTCGCGGTGTTGAACACAACAGCACGGCCGCGTGCCGGATTGGTGCTGCACGAGCAGAGCTTTGCGCCAGAGGTGGAGCAGAGGATTTTGGGTGCGGATGGGAAGACGCTATTTGCGGCCTTGGTGGGTGAGACTGCGCCACTGGCGCTCTCAGTTCCGGCTTTGATGGCAGCGCCTGCGGCAGAGGCGCTTGAAGTCTCCACTCAGGTTTTGAGCAATGGACTTGTAACGGTGCGATTTGATGCGGCTGGGCGCATCACGTCATTGGTCGATATCAAAACAGGCCGTGATCTTCTGCCTTCGGGGGCTTTGGCCAACCGTTTGCAGGCGTTTCGCGATATGCCTGCCCAGTTTGACGCTTGGGATATTGATGATGATTTCGAAGATCAGGTGTTCGAGATTGATCAATTGGTCAGTGTTGAGGTGGTGGAAACCGGGCCGTTGCGGGCCGCCATTCGGTTTGAGTGGGCCTATGAAAGCTCGACGATTGTGCAGGTCGTATCGCTGATGGTTGGCGCACGCCAGCTGGCGATTGACACTTTTATTGATTGGCATGAGCACAACACGCTGGTGAAGACGGCCTTCCCGCTGGCCATTCAGGCAGCAGCGGTGGATGCTGAAATTCAATTTGGCCATGTGAAGCGCGCCACGCACCGCAACACCTCATGGGATGCGGCCCGGTTTGAATGCTCCATGCAGCGCTGGGTGGATATCAGCGAGCCAGATTTTGGCGTCGCCCTGCTGAACGATTGCAAATATGGCTATGACGCCAAAGGCACCGAGATTCGGCTGACTTTGCTGCGTTCGCCGACCTATCCGTGGCCGCAGGCCGATCAGGGCGAGCATCATTTCCGCTACGCGCTGCTCATTCATGATGGCGATAAGCATGCTGTGCATGAGGCGGCGGAAGATTTCAACATGCCGCTTCGGCTGGTGCAGGGTGCTGCGGTTGGTGCGGATGCACCGCAGACCTCGCTTGTTGACGTGAAAACCAAGGGCATTGCTCTGGAAGCCGTCAAACGTGCGGAAGAAGGTGATGGCGTGATTATCCGTCTGTGGGAGACAACGGGAACACGCCGATCCGCCACGGTGGTGTTGGATGCGCGTTTCAAACAGGCCAGGATTGTTGATCTGCTGGAAGAGGGCGGTGAGGCATTCGCCATTGATGCGGCGGGGCTGGTGCTGACGTTTATGCCGTTTGAGGTGATCACGCTGAAGGTGTGGGATTGAGGGGGTCAGTGCGGAAGGTCGAGGTGGGGTTGCAAAACCCCTTCCCAACCCTCCCCACAAGGGGCAGGGCTGGGGAGGGGTCTTTTTAGACGCGGGTTTGCACATAAATTTCCGGGGAGGGGAAAACACAATGCAGGATTATCAGGACTTTCATCACGTTATCGATCAGTTTCCCGAGGGCGAAAAATCTTTTATCGAGATTCCGTTTGAGGTTGGGCCAGAGATTGAGCGGATTGATGTCAGCTACCATTTTCCCTTTGGCGGTGGTGGCAGTGTGATTGATCTTGGCGTGGCCCAGCATGGTCGCATGCGCGGCTGGACGGGTGCCGAGCGCGGCCATATTACGCTGGAAGCAGACCGTGCCACGCCCGGCTATGACCTTGGCCCGCTGCCGGGGGCGTGGCATGTGGTGCTGGGCATCGTCAAGATTGGCCCGGATTGCAAGGTGGATTTGCGCATTCGCCTGACGCCCAAGCGCTCGCGCTGGCTGGTGGGAGATTTGCACAGCCATTCGGAACATTCTGATGGTGGGGTGACGGTGCTGGATGCCATCTATCGCGCCCGGAGTTCACGGCTGGATTTTATGGCCATTACTGACCACAACACCGTATCACAAAATGCCATTCGCCCCGATGATCCGGGTATCTTGGTCATTCCGGCCATGGAACTGACCTCGTTTTACGGCCATACCAATTTTCTGGGGGTTACGCGCCCACTTGAAGATTGGCGCTGCCGTTCGCCAACGGATGTGGCGGAGAAAATGCAGGAGGCCCGCACGAATGGGGCAACCATTGTCATCAATCATCCGTTTCAGAATTCGGCGGGTGGGCGGTGGCAATCAGGCTTTGATGTGGCGTTTGATGCTTTTGAAATCTGGAATGGCAATTGGTCGGTGATGAATGAGCAGGGGCTGGCCTTCTGGCAGGAATTGCTGGTGGCTGGTCGGCGCATTCCAGCCACGGGCGGCAGTGATTTTCATCTGAAAAACCGCCGCCGCCATGGTTATCCGGCCAATCGACTCTATGCCGATGATGGCTCCATGGCATCGACCCTCAAGGCCGTGCGCGATGGCCGCAATGTGGTGACGTTTTCGCCCGATGCCACCATGGTGAAACCCTTGGCAGATAATAGCCCGATGTTTGGGGATCGCGTTGCCGTTGGAACGCCTTTGGCGCTTTGTTTCACCGGGCTGGTCGTGGGCGATGAGGTTCGTGTGGTGACGGAGGCGGGTGTGACCCAAACCCACACCGGAGACCGTAGCGAATGGACACTGGAACAGGCCTTCTCTGGCCGCTTTGTGCGCTTTGAAGTCTGGCGCGGGCTTGAACCTGTGTTGTTTACCAATCCCTTCTATGGCGAAGCGTGATTGCTTGCGCGATCGTGAATATTAATGAAAATATTTTTGTTCTTGATTTTTAAAGGCTGATCTAGGAGCGTGTCTTTAGGAGTAGTTTCGGTGCACTGTGGAGAGTGCAGCGAAATTGGAATGAGGAGGGAAACATGAAGATCAATAAAAATATTTTTATGGCATCTGTCGCTTTGGCGTTGATGGGCATGGGGGCATCATCGGCGTTTGCCTTTCAACAATCACCGATGCTGGAGGCTCAGGTCAAGGCAGGCAAATTGCCACCAGTCGAGCAGCGTTTGCCCACGAAGCCACGGGTGCTGGATGTGGAAAGCATCGGCAAATTCGGTGGCATCTGGCATCGCGCCTATAAGGGGCCGGGCGATCGCTGGGGCCCAACCAAGCTTTTGGAAGAGCGCGCCGTCAAATTCGTTCAGGACAAGGATGGCAAGCTGAAGCTGATCCCCACCTATATCGACAGCTACAGCATGAGCGCGGATGGCAAGGAATTTACCTTCACGCTGCTGGATGGCTTGAAGTGGTCGGATGGCGTGCCGGTGACCACGGAAGACGTCAAATTCTGGTACGAAGATGTGTTTCTCAACAAGGACATCGTCTCGACCATTGATACGCTTTATGCACCGGGCGGCAAGCCGCTGGAGGTGGAGATTGTCGATACGCGCACCTTCAAGGTCAAATTTGCGCAGCCTTACGTGTATTTCCTCACCATTCTGGCCAAGGATTCCACCGGCGAGCCAAGTCTGGATCGTCCATCCTTCATTATGCCAAAACATTACCTGAAGAATTTCATGCCGAAATATGCCGACAAAGCCGCCCTTGAAAAGGTGGTGGCTGAAAAGGGCGTGAAGAAATGGTCGGACCTGTGGAGTTCCAAGGGACCGATTACGGCGTGGAACCAGAACCCGGATCTGCCGGTGATCACGCCGTGGAAGATTGTCACGCCGCCGCCTGCCGATGTGATGGTGATGGAGCGCAACCCCTATTATTACATGGTCGATAAGGCGGGCAATCAGCTGCCCTATATCGACCGGATCGAGCACAAGCTGTTTGATGGTCAGGAAAATTTCAACCTGATGGTCGTGCAGGGCCAGATCGATATGCAGCAGCGCTACACTTTCAATGGTGATTTCACGTTCTATAAAGAAAACGAAAAGCGCGGCGATTACAAAGTGTTGAAATGGACCAATTCGGAAGTCTGGTCTCTGGTTCCCAACCTGACAGTCAAGGATCAGGCACTCAACGCCTTGATCAACAATATCGATTTCCGCCATGCCTTGAGTATCGCTATTGACCGCGACACGCTCAACGAATTGTCCCAATCGGGTCTTGGTAAATCCAGATCGGCCTCGCCGGTGGCAAGCTCGCCCTATTACAGCGAAGAATTGGCCAAGCATTGGGCGGAGCATGATCCGGATAAGGCCAATGAACTGCTCGACAAGATCGGTTTGACCAAGCGCGATGACGATGGCTTCCGTGTGAATAAAGATGGTAAGCGGGTGTCGATTGTGGTGGAAACCAGTCTTGATGCCTTTGCCAACACGTTGGAAATGATCCGCGACAACTGGCATGATATTGGCGTTGAGCTTCTGCCGCGTGTGATTGACCGCACCCAGTTTGACGCAAATCGTGACAATAACGATTTCCAGATGCAATATACTTCGTTTGACCGGCTCTCCATCGTGCCATCTGATCCCCGCCTGATGCTGGGCGATGATGGCTACGCCGAGCAATATTACACCTGGTATCAAACCAAGGGTGCCTCTGGCATTGAGCCGCCAAAGGATTCACCCATTCGCTCGCTGTGGGCCGATTGGGATAAAGCCGCCGGTGCCAGCACAATTGAAGAGGCTGATAAAGCCACCAATCACATGATCCGCACCTTTGTGGAACAGGGCTATGTGATTGGTCTTGTGGGAGAAACGCCTGCGCTGGTGATTGCGAAAAACAATCTCAAAAATGTCCGCGACGGTCTCATCAATGATGATGTGACCCGTGGGGAAGGCATTGCTTATCCGGCGCAGTTTTACTTCGACAAATAAGCGAGCCGAGGGGAGGGCTCGGGCGAAAGCCTCAATCCCTCTTCTGCGGCTTGCCCCAGTTTGGCGCTGTCATTGCATTGCATATTTCTGAAATTGGAACCGGCGGGTGTCATCACCCGGAGGAGGAGCCATGATCAATCTGATTGTCAGACGGATCTTGTGGGCCATACCCACATTGATTTTCGTCTCCTTTATATCCTTCGTCATCATCCAGCTGCCGCCGGGCGATTTTGTCACGGCCTATGTCGGCCAGCTGCGTCACAATGGTGAATATATCACCGACGTGCAGGAAGCCGTGATGCGCCAGCAATACGGGCTTAATGATCCGATTCTGGTGCAATATTGGCGCTGGATCAGCGCCATCATCTTTCACGGAGATTTTGGTCGCTCGCTGGAATGGAACATGGATGTCAAGGACATGATCTGGGGCCGCCTTGGTCTGACACTGGCTATCTCGTCACTGTCCATGGTGTTTACATGGATCATTGCCATTCCCATTGGGGTCTATTCGGCAACCCGGCAGTATTCGCTGTTGGATTACGTGTTCACCATTTTTGGCTTTATCGGCAAGGGTGTGCCGGAGTTTCTGCTGGCGCTGATCTTGATGTGGTTGAGTTTTACCTATTTCAACCTCGATGTCGGCGGGCTGTTTTCTGCCGAATATGCCTCAGCGCCATGGTCGTGGGCGCGGTTTGTCAATCTGCTCTCGCACCTGTGGGTGCCAGTGGTGGTGCTGGGGGTCAGCAGCACGGCGGGGCTTATCCGCGTGATGCGTGCCAATATGCTCGATGAAATCGGTAAGCCCTATGTGGAAACCGCCTATGCTCAAGGCATGACCGAGCGGCAGGTGGTGTGGCGTTATCCGGTGCGCATTGCGCTCAATCCGTTTATCTCCACCGTTGGTTGGGCGCTGCCAGCGCTATTTTCCGGCGATATTATTGCCGCCGTGGTGCTGAACCTGCCCACCACCGGCCCGCTTTTGCTGAAAGCGCTTCAGATGCAGGACATGTATCTGGCGGGCAGTTTTATCCTCATTCTCAGCGTGTTCACCGTGATCGGCACAATGTTATCCGACATTCTGCTGGCCTGGTCCGACCCGCGCATTCGCTTCTCGTGAGGTGTCCATGACCGACTTGACTCATAGTTCTCAAGCTATTGTGGAGCAAAAACAGCCCCCTTTGGCGGCAAGCGTCACCAAGGATGAAGCGCTCTATACCGCCAAGCCATGGACGCTGATCTGGTGGCGGTTCAAAAAGCACAAGCTGGCATTGGCTTCGCTGATCTTTCTCAGCATCTGTATTGTCATCACCGTGTTTGCCGATTTCATCTCGCCTTACGATCCGGGTGAGATCAACAAGCTCAATACATTCGTTCCGCCCACGCGCATTCATGTGCTGCATGAGGGCAGCCTGCAACGCCCGTTTGTTTATGGCCTCAAACGCAGCCGTGATGCAGAAACGGCGCGGGTGATCTATGTGGAAGACACGGCCAAGCCGCTGCCGATTTCCTTTTTCGCCAATGGCGATGCCTATAACCTGCTGGGCCTGTTTCCCACCAAAACCCATTTGTTTGGCTTGGAAGGCACAAAGCAGAAGATCAACCTGATTGGCACAGACTCCCTTGGCCGTGATCTGTTTTCGCGCATTCTCTATGGTGCTCGCGTTACGCTCTCCGCAGGCCTGATTGGCGTCGCCTTCGCCTTTTTCATCGGCATCTTCATGGGGTCGATATCCGGCTATTATGGCGGTGCGATTGATGGGATGATTCAGCGGTTGATGGAATTCATCCGCTCCATTCCCACCATTCCGCTATGGATGGGGCTTGCGGCAGCACTGCCCATTACGTGGGATCCGTTGCTGGTCTATGTGCTGATCACCATCATTTTGGCCCTGATTGGCTGGACAAGCTTGGCGCGGGTGGTACGCGGCCGGTTTTTCTCTTTGAAAACAGAGGATTATATTTTGGCGGCGCGTCTCTCTGGTGCCAGTGAATATCGCATTGTCACCAAACACATGCTGCCCGCCATGACCAGCCACATCATTGCCGCCACCACCTTGGCGGTGCCGGAAATGATCTTGGGCGAAACGGCCTTGAGCTTCTTGGGCCTTGGCCTTCGCCCGCCGGTGGTGTCGTGGGGCGTGCTGCTTCAGGATGCGCAAAACCTGCGCTCGATTGCGCTGGCGCCGTGGCTGCTGGCTCCGGGTGTTGCCATTATCTTTATTGTTCTCGCCTTCAACTTCCTTGGTGATGGTCTGCGCGATGCAGCCGATCCCTATGGCCATTGAGGGGTAAGGAAACCATGTCCCATTCTCATTCTCCCATGCCACCAGAGCGGATTTTGCAACTGAACGACGTTGGCGTGCATTTTCCGACCCGCGATGGTCTGGTTAAAGCCGTCAATGGCGTGTCCTACCATGTTAACCGTGGCGAAGTGCTGGGCATTGTTGGCGAAAGCGGCTCTGGCAAATCCGTCACAGCCCGCTCCATCATGCGGCTTTTGCCGAAAAATGCCGTGGATGCGGGTGGCTCGGTGCAGTTTCGACAGCGCGATGGCCGGGAAATCGTGCTGTCCGGGCAGGATAAACTCAGCAAAACCATGCGCAATTTGCGCGGTGGCGATATCGGCATGGTGTTTCAGGAACCGATGACGGCGCTCTCGCCTGTGCATACCATCGGCACCCAGATCATGCGCACGGTGATGCTGCATCAAAAAATCTCCAAATCGCAGGCCCGCGCCCGCGCGATTGAACTTCTCACCAAAGTGCAAATGCCGCGCCCGCAGGAAATTGTCGATAATTACCCCCATCACCTCTCTGGCGGCATGCGCCAGCGGGCCATGATTGCGCTGGCGCTGGCCTGTGATCCCTGTCTGCTGATTGCCGATGAGCCAACCACGGCGCTGGATGTGACCACGGAAGCGCAAATTCTGGAGTTGTTGAAATCGCTGCAACAGGAAATGAACATGGCCATCGTGTTCATCACCCATAATTTCGGCGTGGTGGCCGACATCGCCGACCGGATCGCGGTGATGTATCTTGGCCGGGTGGTGGAAACTGGCACGGTGGATGAGATTTTCTACGAGCCAAAGCACCCCTATACACAAGCGCTTCTCGGCTCCATTCCACGCCTTGGCAAAAGCCATGGCAAGCGCTTGCGCACCATCTCCGGCATGGTGCCGGACCCCTATAATGTGCCGCCGGGCTGCGCCTTTCATCCGCGCTGCGAGCGGGCGGTGGGCGGTGTGTGCAATGTGGGGGTCCCCGATGTTGTGCAATATGACAGCGGCCAGATCGCCCGCTGTCATTTTCCCGGAACCGAGATCATGGAGGCCGCCCAATGAGCACTGCAACAATGACTTTGGCCCCGCAATCGACGCCCACCATGGCAGAGGATACGCTGATATCCGTCCGAGAGGCCCGCAAGCATTTTCCGGTATTCAAGGGCTGGATGCGCAAGCAGGTCGGCAGCGTCAAAGCGGTGGATGACATCAGCTTTGATATCAAGAAGGGCGAAACCTTTGGTTTGGTGGGCGAAAGCGGCTCCGGCAAATCCTCCATCGCCCGCCTGATCCTGCGGGCCTATGACGTGACGGGCGGCTCCATCCTGTTTCGGCGCAGTGACAGTTCGGTTGTCGATATCACCGCGTTAAATGACGTCGAAATGCGCGATATTCGCCGTGAAATGCAGATGATTTTCCAAGATCCCTATTCCTCGCTCAATCCGCGCATGCGGCTGCTCGATCTGGTGGGGGAGCCTCTGGTGATCCACGGCTGGGGAACGCCCGCGGAAATTCGTGACCGGGTGGCCGAACTGCTGGGCTTGGTCGGCCTGCGCCCGGAATATGTCATGCGCTACCCCCATGCGTTTTCGGGAGGACAACGCCAGCGCATCGGCATTGCCCGGGCGCTGGCGCTGAACCCAAGCTTCATTGCCGCCGATGAAGCGGTGTCGGCGCTGGATGTGTCGGTGGCTGCGCAAAACATCAACCTGATGCAGGATTTGCAGGAAAAATTCGGCCTGACCTATCTGTTCATCACCCATGATCTGGGTATGGTCGAGCATATTTCGGATCGGGTCGGGGTAATGTATCTCGGTCGCCTGATGGAAGTCGGGCCAACAGCCGAGATGTTCACAAAACCGCTGCATCCTTACACCGAAGCGCTGCTGGCAGCAGTGCCGCAGCCCGATCCGCGTGGCAATCGCCTGCGCAAGCGCGTGCCGCTGAAGGGCGAGATTGCCGATGCCATGAACGTGCCAACAGGCTGCGCCTTTCATCCGCGTTGTCCCTATGCTGATCAGTCCTGTCGGGCTGACGTGCCAGCGCTTCGCACTGTTGCTGGTGGTCGGCAGGTGCGCTGTCATCATGCCGAGACACTGGATCTGGCAGGGGTTGTCGCGGGCTGATCCTGTTCAAAACTTCCCGATTGGGGGGCTTGTGGATGCAGCAGGCCCCCCCCAAAAAAAGGTCTATTGAATCCTGATCGGATGCTTTTTTGATGCAGGGCAACGGCCAAGAAGCATGTAATATCCGCCAAGCGCTTGGGCATCATACGCTTTGTTTCATCCGCTCTGACTTGACTATGATCGAAATTGCATCACTGTGACCCCAGTGATGTGATTTTTTTGTCTGTTTTCCCATCACATTGGTGCGATAAAATATAATTTTGCTCGCCATTTGTGCATTGCACCTTTGCGCGCGCGTTGAGACCGCATATATTCAATTTCTTGAGCAGGCGACTCTCGTGTTGTCTGACATCGCTTTGTGGGCCGCGTGAATACCTGACAATGGATAAAAGTCTCCTCCGTTATATCTGGCGGCATACGCGAAAGCAGCAGATCTGGGTCTTGGCGATTGTTGTCATTTCCATGCTGCCCTATTTTCTGGCGTTCGATTTACCCAAGCGTATTATCAACGGCCCCATTCAGGGGGCGGGCTTTGAGCAGCCTGATGCACGCCAGCCCTTCATGGCATTTGACCAAAAGGTGCCACTGACGGATTGGTACTTGAGCTTCGATGGATTTCCACTCGATCGCTTGTCCAGTCTGATGGCGCTCAGCGGCGTGTTTTTGCTGTTGGTGGTTATCAATGGCTTGTTTAAATATTACATCAACAATTACAAAGGTCGCCTTGGCGAGCGCCTGCTGCGGCGCATCCGCTATGAGCTGGTGGATCGGATTTTGCGGTTTCCACCAAGCTATGTGAAGCAAGTTCACTCGTCCGAACTCTCGACCATCGTGCGCGATGAGGTGGAGCCATTTGGGGGGTTTACGGGTGACGCCTTTGTGCAGCCCACCCTGCTGGGCGGGCAGGCGGTCGCGGCCTTGTTCTTCATTTTTCTCCAGAGCTTCTGGCTTGGCTTGATTGCTGGCGTCATGGTGGGGTTGCAGGTCGGGATTATTCCTCAAATGCGCCGTCGTTTGATTGATCTTGGACGCAAGCGACAGATCACCGCGCGCCATTTTGCCGGACGAGTCGGAGAAATCGTTGAAGGTGTTGGCGCAATTCATGCCTATGACACCTCCAATTATGAACGCGCTGATATCGCCAAGCGGCTGGGGCTGATTTACAAGATTCGCTACGATCTTTACAAATGGAAGTTTTTTGTTAAATTTTTCAATAACTTCCTGTCGCAACTCACGCCATTTCTGTTCTATTCAATCGGCGGCTATTTTGCCCTGAAGGGCAGCCTTGATGTCGGGCAGCTGGTGGCTGTGATCAATGCGTACAAAGACCTGCCGGGACCGCTGAAAGAGTTGATTGACTGGGATCAGTCTCGTCAGGACGTTCAGGTGAAATATGAACAGGTGCTGGAGCAGTTTGAGCCGCAGCATTTGATTGATCCTGCGCTTCAGGCGGTGGTGCTGACCTCACCGCAAGGTCACGTTGGTCTGTTGCATGCGCAGAATGTGACGTTGCTCGATGGCAGCGGCGCGAAGGGCGTGGAAAATGTCACCCTCAAATTTGGTCCCGGCGAGACGGTGGCTGTGGTTGACAATCACGGCAACGGTGGTGAGCTGTTAGCGGAAGCGTTCGGTCGTCTCAACTGGCCGGTTTCGGGCAAAGTCATGGTTGGTGATACCGATATTCTGGAATTGCCGGACTCGGTGGTCGGACGGTCCATTTCCTACGTGTCTGCCGATGGTTATTTCTTCCACGCCAGTCTGAAAGACAATCTCATCTACGGGCTCAAGCACGCACCAACCAACAGCGTGAATTATACCGGACGCGAGGCAGTGCAACGGCGTTGGGAGATGAAGGAAGCCCAATTGGTCGACAACAGCGACCTTGACCTGAATGCTGATTGGCTCGATCGACGGGCAACATCGGTGCGCAATGGCAAGCCGGGCGACCTTCGCGATTCGATTATCGGCGCGCTGGATGCGGTGCAACTCACCAAAGATGTGTTGGAATTGGCGCTGCATTCGGTTGTTGACCCGCTTGAATATCCAGATCTGACCGAGCGTGTGGTGGAATTGCGATTGGCTCTGCGTGAGGAACTTCGCACTCTTGGCCTTTCCAATCTCGTGGTTCATTTTGATCCCAGCAGCTATAATGCCGAAGCAACCGTGGGTGAAAACCTGCTGTTTGGCACGTTGCGCCCGATAGAGGACATGCCGAGTTTCACCCATCAAAGTGATTATTTCTACGCAGTTCTAGAGCGTGCGGGCCTGCTCAGTCTGTTTTACGAAATGGGCTATATGATCGCAGAAAATCTGGTGGAAATCTTTGGCGGCCTGTCGCCGGATCACCCGTTCTTCCACCAGCTGGACGTTTTGACCGCGGATGATGTGGTGCATTACGAGCAGATCTTGCAACGGCTGCAAAGCCGCGGCAAGCCTTTTCCCACTGAAGAAGAACAGCGCTCGATGATCCGGTTGAGCTTCAATTATGTTGAGCCACGCTACCGTCTGGGTGTGCTGACCAACGAGGTGATGGAGCGGATTGTTGGTTCTCGCGATCGTTTTCACGACAATCTAACGCCCGAATTGCGCCATAGTATTGAACGCTACGACCCGCATCGCTACATGGCATCTGCAAACTTGCGCGAAAATATCATTTTCGGAAAGCTGGTGCAGCGTAACCCGGATGCTTTGACCAAGTTCCGTGAGATTGCCTCCCGGCTTTCGCGGGAAAAGGGGCTTGCTGATCGTTTTCTGGCGCTCGGCCTGGAGTTCGACGTGGGCAGCGGCGGTCGCCGCCTGACGATTGCCCAGCGGCACAAGCTGAATCTGGCCCGCGCTTTGGTGCGCAGGTGTGACTATTATGTCTTCAATAAGGCACTTCCGGGCCTTGATCGACGCGCACAGGAGGAAATTGTGCGAGATGTGCTTGCTTTTTTGCGAGAGCAGGACAATGATCCAACAATAATGTGGGTGTTGTCGAACACAGCATTGTCAAAAAACTTTGATCGTGTTGTGATATTCGACGCCGGCTCAGTGGTCGCGGACGCTTCGTACGAGACTCTTGAGAAAGAAAATGGTATCTTCAGGACGTTGGTGGCATAGAGTTTAATGCCACTCGCACAGAGGAACGGTGGCAAGCATGTTACTGAGAGACGAAGTGCAGCTTTTGCGGAATGTGCCCTACTTCAAGCATGTTGATCCATGCAAATTGAAGCTGTTGGCTTTTGCATCGCAGAGAGTGACCTACAACTCCGGCGATGATTTGTTCCGTCAAGGCGACCCTGGCGACTCTGCCTACGTCATTCTGGATGGTGATGTTGATCTTCTGGCTGAGTTTCCAGGCGGTCAAACCAAGCTTGGCGAAGCCAAATCCCGTTCTATCATTGGTGAGATGTCATTGCTGTGCGACGGCCCCAGAACAGTCACAGCCCGCGCAGCCAACCAGGTCGATGCTCTGCGTATTGGCAAGGAATGCCTCTCAAAAGTCATGTCCGATAGTCCGCGTATGAGTTTTGAAATCAGCCGCGCGCTGGCTGAACGCTTGAGAACTGCTACATCAGAGCTCGACAACAATCGTCTCAAGCAGGTGGATCCCGTTTGATAATGGGTTTCTGCGGGGTGTTTTTGCCTTTTTTAAGGCAGGCAATGCCTTGATTTTCATTGATGATCACGCTTTGCGACGATAAAGAAAATAGCGATCCCTTTCCACGTGCGCAAGCATTGGTAACGATTCAAGTGTGTCGTTTTCAAGTGGTAGGCCGCACAGAGCAATTCCACCCGCTGTCAGCATTCCCGCCACCATCTGCGGTAACCAGGTCAGCGTTATTGCATCTTTGTCGGGGTAGCCGGTTCCAATATCGGCATGGACCATAGCGGCTCCGCAGCCGATATACGCCAGACCTTCTTGCGCAATTTCACCCAAGACCAGATCATCCTCAGCCGGGATCGAGCTTTTGTGCGCGCCCAATTGCCGATCAAAGGCGATGATGCGGTGGCCGGGGAAGTTTTCGCGCAAATGGCTGTAGGTGCGGCCATTGCCCAGTCCCACTTCCAGAATAGGCCCTTCCGGCAGCGGATAATGATCACGAATATGGTTCAGCAGATCGCGTTGCGCGCTCATGCGATTGATAAAACTGTCCAGACGGCTCATGGCTCAGGCCTTGATCACGGTTTGGCCAGCAATCTGGCGGCGGGCAAAGGTGTTGCGGGTATCCACAATCAGCGGGCACCAATCGGCCAGCGCCTGATAATCCACCGTGTCATGGTCGGTGGCAATCAGCACGACATCGAAGGATGACAGCGTCTGTTGATCCCAATCGATACTGCGGCGGCCCTTGAGATGGCTGTATTCACGAGTTTTGGGAATTTCGGCAATAAACGGGTCATGATAGGAGACTTCGGCACCACGCTCCAGCAGCAGTTCCATCAATCTTAGAGATGGACTTTCACGGATGTCGGGCACGTTTTTCTTATAGGCGAGGCCCATGACCAGCACGCGCGAGCGGCTCAGCGCCTTTCCGGCCTTGCGATCCAGCGCTTCGGCTAGTTTTTCAACCACGTGATGGGGCATAGCGGTGTTGATTTCGCCCGCCAGCTCAATAAAGCGGGTCGGCTGGTCAAACTCACGCGATTTCCAGGTGAGGTAGAAGGGATCAATCGGAATGCAATGGCCACCCAAACCGGGGCCGGGATAAAAGGGCATGTAGCCAAACGGCTTGGTTTTGGCCGCATCAATCACTTCCCAGACATCAATGCCCATGGCATCGTAAACCAGTTTCAGCTCATTGACGAGGGCGATGTTGACGGCGCGAAAGATGTTCTCAGTGAGCTTGACGGCTTCGGCCGTGGCCGTGGAGGAGACGGGCACAATGGTTTTCACCACCGCACCATAGAAGGCGGCCATCATGGCAGAGGCATCCGGCCCGTCGCCTGCAATCACCTTGGGAATGGTTGAGGTTTCAAATTCACGGTTGCCGGGATCTTCCCGCTCTGGGGAAAAGCCGAGGAAGAAATGCTCGCCGGCGCGCAGCTCGGAGTTTTCCAGAATCGGCTTGACCACTTCATCAGTTGTGCCAGGATAGGTGGTGGATTCCAGCACGATCAATTGGCCGGGGCGCAAGGACCGCGAAATCTGCCGACAGGTGTTTTCCACATAGGACAGATCGGGATCACGATGGCGTGTCAAAGGCGTTGGCACGCAGATGGCAATCACATCATAATCGGCCAATTGCAGAAAATCGGTGGTGGCTGCGAATCGGCCCGCCTCATATTCGGCTTGAAGAATATGCTCCGGCACGGCTTCAATATAGCTTTTGCCTGCCTCGATGGCATCGATCTTGCTGGCGTCAATGTCGAAACCCATCACGGTAAAGCCCGCACGCGCAATGCTCATGGCCAGCGGTAGCCCCACATAACCAAGCCCGATCACCGCCGCTTTGGCGCGCCTGGACTGGATGGCAGAGAGCAACTCTGCTGCAATGGGATGATGCGACATGGTGGGGTCAAACTCCGTGACACTCTTCGGATACGCTCCAGTTGCGGTCAGCAAGGCCGGATGTCAAGGGTATTGCGGGATGTTGATCAGGCGTGATTGTGAAAAATCGCGGCGAAGCGCGGTGCAAAAATGTGCCTCCGCCTCTTGCAACAGCCAAAAGACTGGGCACATTGCGCCGATGAAAATTGCTTTTTATGCTCCATTGAAATCTCCCAACCATCCGGTGCCGTCGGGTGATCGTTTGATGGCGCGCCTGTTGTTGCGCGCGCTGACGCTGGCCGGGCATGAGGTCGTGCTGGCCTCGGAGCTGCGCAGTTTTCACAAAAACCCGGATACGGAATTGCCGGATGTTAGGGCGGCGGTTGCCTCTGAGGTGGAACGGTTGACCAAGGCCTATAAGGCTGGCGAAAAGCCCGATCTGTGGTTTTGTTATCATCCCTATTACAAGGCACCAGACTGGATTGGCTCAGAACTGTGTCAGCGGTTTGATATGCCTTATGTCACCGCAGAGGCCTCCTATTCTCAACGGCGTAATCTGGGGGTCTGGGCAGAGTTTCAGGCGCATCTGCTGGAAACGGTGAAAAATGCGGCGCTGAACCTGTGTTTTACCGAGCGTGATGTTCGCGGGCTTGAAGCTGTGGCTCCACAGTCAAAGCTTACGCGTCTTTCGCCGTTTATTGATGCCGAGCCGTTTCTCGCAAAAACACCATTGCCAGAGCCGGGCGCGCTGGCCACCGTTGCCATGATGCGCCCGGGCGATAAGATGAGCAGCTACACCACCTTGGCGCAGGCGCTGTCCAAGCTGGAGTATCTGCCGTGGCGTTTGCGCGTTGTGGGCGATGGCCCCTGTGGCGATGCGGTGCGGGCGCTGTTTGCCGGTTTTTCGCCGGGGCGGATAGAATGGTTGGGCGAACAACCACCGGAAGCGGTGGCTGAAATCTTGTCCACGGCCTCCCTTTATGTCTGGCCCGGCCATGGCGAGGCCTATGGGCTAGCCTATCTGGAAGCGCAAGCCATGGGCCTGCCCGTGGTGGCGCAAGCGGTCGCGGGGGTGCCGGAAGTGGTGGCCAATCGTGTCACCGGACTGTTGACGCCTGTGGACGATGTTGATGCTTTCAGTTCGGCCATTGCGCAATTGCTCACCCACCCGGATCAACGAATGATCATGGGTGATGCAGCCCGGGTGCGGGTGAAATCGCACCACACATTGCCAGCCGCATCGTCACAGCTTTCAACACATCTGATGAGCGCCTTGGAGAAACACCATGTCTGAACAGCACTTGAAACAACGGCTGGACGTCTTGGCCGAGCAAGGCAAGCAGATCACCTTTTGGCTGCGCGATGATGATGCTGCGCAGCCGACACCGTCTCTTGATCGTCTGCTAGCGCTGGCGGCGCAGTATCAGGTGCCGTTGACGCTTGCGGTGATCCCGCAGCACACCGGGGCTGAATTGGTCGAGCGGCTTGAGGGCGAAGGAAGAATAAGCGTTGCGGTGCATGGCTGGAGCCATGAAAACCACGCGCCAGCCTTAGAAAAAAAACAGGAGTTGGGAGCGCATCGTCCTACATCTGTGGTGCTGGGTGAATTGAAGGCTGGCTTTGATAAGCTGAAAACCCTGCACGCGGCGCATTTCTTGCCCATGCTGGTGCCACCATGGAACAGGATTGATGTGGCCTTGGTGCCGGATCTGGCCAAGCTGGGCTTCGAATCCCTCTCGGTGTTTGGCCGCGAGAAGGCATCAACGCCGCTGCCATTGCTCAACACTCATGTTGATGTGATGGATTGGCACGGCACGCGCGGCGGGCGCGATGCAGATGTGCTGTTTGGCGAAATTGCCGCTTGGCTGGATATTGATGTTGGAGCCATCGGCATTCTCACCCACCATCTGGTGCATGATGCGGCGGTCTGGCAGTTTCTGGAGCGGCTGTTTCAGCTCACAAGCCACCATCCCGCCTGTCGGTGGATGTCGGCAAAAGCCGTTCTTGCAAAGCGCTGATCACCAGGATTTCCAGCCGATCAGCAGGCCGCCATCCTTGTGCAGCGCTGTGTCCCGTGCAGCTTCCACTGTGGCAAAGGGAGCCTGTCTTTCCAGATTGGCGGCCACAAAGCCTGCATCTGGCACGGTAAAACTGGTGCCGCGAAACACCACACTGAGCAGCAGCGGCCCGGTGGACCACCACGCAGGTGCTTGGGGCAGGGCGGCTATGGCTTTGGGCATGGCCTCAATGATCCGGGTAAACACTGGATGGCCGGGCGGGCACGCGAGGAAGGAATTGGTCAACAGCAGGCTGCCGACCCCGGTTTGTCGGGGTGTGTCTTCGGCCAAAGCTGATAGTCCGATCATGGGCAGACAATCGGCAAAGCTCACATCATCGCGGGCCGGATACCAGTCGCAATCCAGATAAATGCCACCAAAGCGCTCTAGAATAAGGTAGCGCGCCACATCCACCGCCCCCGGATAATCGTGCTGCGCCAGCATATCGTGAAAGCTCGGGTGTTGATCCATGCCCTCGCAGGCAAGATCGGCCTCGCGCCAAAGGCGATAGGTCAGGCCATGGCGGGCGCAATGATCAGACCAGGCTTGCGTGGCCGGCGGCAGCGGCAGGGAACCCAGCCAGATTTGATGCAGAATCTTTGGCACCGGCTCCCGGTTCAAGGCCACCATGCTGCGGCGCGTTGCGCTGTCAAACTGAGAGAAGGGCCGTAAAATGGCCGGTGGTGGCACCAGCGTATATTGCAGGGCAATGATCCGGCTTCGATCTTTTTCAATCTTGGCCAGTTTCAAATAGGCAGCATGCAGCTTGCGCGGCAGGCCCAGTGCGGTATCGGGTCCAAGTTCGGCATGGTCCAGCAGGCTGCGGTTATGGCTTAGGCCATCCAGCATGGCGCGGGCGTCCTTGTCATTGCCCTTTTTTGCCAGATTGAGGCTTTGCGTGATGATGGCGCGGCTCGCCTCACGTGTGCTCATCGTGTCACTCACAATCCTTGCCCTACCTGTTTTTGCATCTGTTACGCCCCGCATCAGCTTCGTCTGCGCAATAAACATGTCTACAAACATGTCTACCGTCTGATTCTCGTTTTGCCACCTTTTGATTTTGGCACTGGGTGAAAAAGCAAAAGACTGAAGGAACGATTTGAATGCAGTTTGTTTTCATGCATCCCACGGGCAATGGTTACCATCCGGGTTCTCCGTTGACCAAGCCCATGGGCGGGACGGAATCGGCTGTTGTGTATTTGAGCACAGCACTGGCGCGGGCTGGAGCCAAAGTGACACTGCTCAACAATCCCACACATGAAATGGTCGTGGATGGTGTGCATCTTGTACCAAGCGATAAAATGCCGCCGGGTCTGATCGATCGATGCGATGCGCTTGTGGTGATTTCAACGGCTGTGGGCAGCCGTATTCGTCAAAGCTTTGGCCAAAAAACACCGCTGCTGCTCTGGTGTCATCTGGATGTCGATCAAGCCTATATCAAAAGCCTGGCACAAGAAGAGGAGCGAAAGGCATGGAGTGGCTATGTTATGGTCAGCCAATGGCAGGCCGAGCGGTTTGCCGGGCATTTTGGTCTTGATCAAGCCAGGACCCATGTGATTGGCAATGCCGTATCGCCAGCCTTTCTGGCGCAGCCGCCAGCCCCCGCGTGGTTCGAGACCGGCGATGCTCCCACGTTGTTCTATTCCAGTACGCCTTACCGGGGGCTGGATATGCTGCTGCAATGTTTTCCCGCTATTCGCTTGGCTGTGCCGGATGTTCGGCTGAAAATTCATTCCTCCATGGGCATTTATGGTCTGGGCCTTGAGCGCGATAGCTACCGTTATTTATACGAGTTGGCGCGCAATTTGCCGGGTGTGGATTATGTGGGTCCGGTTTCCCAGCCGGAGCTGGCGCTCTCGTTGCAATCGGCTGCGGCCTTGGCCTATCCAACCAGCTTTGACGAAACATCCTGCATTGCGGCCATGGAAGCCATGGCCTGCGGTGCCGATGTGTTGACAACGGATAGAGGTGCATTGCCCGAAACTTTGAGCGGGTTTGGATGCATGCTGAAATCGGCAGAGTTGCAAACCAGCCTTGCCACCAATGACAGGCTTGCTAACGGTTTTATCGATATGGTTGCTCACAGGCTCAACCATGCCCGCGACAACCCAGCTGAGGCGGGAGCGAAGCGTCAGGCGCAAATGGCCTTTGTGCGGGAAAATTACGTCTGGGATGTTCGAGCACAACAGTGGATCGCGCTTGCGCAGGAATTGGCCCGCAAAAAAACGTAAGGCATGAAATAATAGCTTAATCTACCGCGACTATGGATGTGGGGAGATGATAGATGGTTATGCTGTCCAAACGACAGCGTTTCCGTCATAGACTTCACTGATATGCTAGGTTACGGTGACCTTATATGAACGCGGTGGGGCGGGAAGAGAGACGCATGGCAGAATGCGCTGATCTGCTTTATGTGGATAAAATAAATGTGTCGTTTCCCATTGCCGGGGGCAGCATTCAGGCGGTTAAATCCTTCAGTATGCAGGTTCGTCCGGGCAAGGTGACGGCATTGGTGGGAGAGTCGGGCTCTGGCAAGTCTGTGTTGGGGCGTTCCATCATGGGCATTGAAAGTGCAATTGCCAAAGTGGATGGTCGTGTTTTCTTTTGCGATCCAGAGACGGGCGAGACTGTTGATCTGTTGACGCTGCCGTATGACGGACGACACATCCGTCATATTCGTGGGCGTCGCATTGGCATGATCTTTCAAGAGCCGATGACCTCGTTTTCGCCGGTGCATACCATTGGCAATCAGATTGAAGAAGTTCTCAAGGTTCATGCCGTGCTTTCGCCCAAGGAGCGGCGGCGGCAGGTGGAAGACATGTTGGGGCTTGTGGGCTTTAACGATCCCACCCGCGTGTTTGATATGTATCCGTTTGAGCTGTCGGGCGGCATGCGCCAACGGGCGATGATTGCCATGGCGCTGATTTGCAAGCCAGCGCTGCTGATTGCTGATGAGCCAACCACGGCGCTGGATGTGACGATTCAGGCGCAAATCCTCAAATTGTTGATGGAGCTGCAAGACAAGCTGGGCATGGCGATCTTGCTGATTACTCATGATCTTGGTGTTGTCGCCAGTCTGGCCGATGATGTGGTGGTGATTTATCGCGGCGAGGTGATGGAATCCGGCCCGGTTGGGGAGATTTTTCAAAATCCGCAACACACCTATACCAAGGGTTTGATGGCGGCGGTTCCGCATTTTGACATGGATCCGCAGGAGCGGCTGAAGCCGCTGCGGGAAATCAAGGTGGACACCGTTGGCTTGATCGAGCGGCGTCGGGCAACCCAGCCAAAAGGCGATGTGCTGCTCTCGGTGCGCAATGTCAGCAAATCCTTTCAGGGCAAGCATTCAAACGGGTTTTTCTCGAAAGCGACGGCTCCAACGCTTGCCGTCAATGATGTTTCCTTCGATATAAAGCGCGGTGAAACTCTTGGGCTTGTGGGCGAGAGCGGCTGTGGTAAAACCACATTGAGCAAGATTTTGATGCGTGGCGTTACTGCCGACAGTGGTTCCGTGACCTATGATGGCGATGACGGCTCCATTGATGTGCTCCATGCCCAAGGGCAGGCCTTGCAGGCGCTGCGCACCAAGATACAAATGGTGTTTCAAGACCCGGTATCGTCTTTGTCTCCGCGCATGACAGTACGCGGCATTGTGGGTGAACCTTTGGAAATCCACGGGCGTGGCAATCGCGCCTCGCGGCAGGATATTGTCCGGCGGCTGATTCATTCGATTGGTCTGCCGGAATCGGCCATTGGCCGCTATCCGCACAGCTTTTCCGGTGGTCAGCGCCAGCGGATCGGCATTGCACGGGCCTTGGCGCTGGGGCCTGATTTGATGATTTGCGATGAGCCGGTCTCGGCGCTGGATGTCTCGGTGCAGGCGCAGATCCTCAACCTGATGAAGGATCTGAAAGCCGAGCTTGGTTTGACCTATCTGTTCATTTCCCACAATCTGGCCGTGGTCAATTATATGGCCGATCGGGTCGCGGTGATGTATGCCGGGCGC
>DNPN01000066.1:0-125 GCA_003501385.1 Rhizobium sp.
GGCCGCCCATGGTGGGCAGCAGTGCATCGGGCCGTTCCTTGGCAATGATCTTGGCCACCACTTCCGGGGTGATCGGCTCCACGTAAGTGGCATCAGCAAGGCCGGGGTCGGTCATGATGGTGGCG
>DNPN01000066.1:406-15937 GCA_003501385.1 Rhizobium sp.
TGACCAGAATGACCCGGTAACCCTCTTCCTTCAGCGCCTTGACGGCCTGTGTGCCGGAATAGTCAAATTCACATGCCTGTCCGATGACAATCGGACCTGCGCCGATGATCAGGATGGATTTTATGTCTTGGCGCTTTGGCATGTCTCTATCCGTTCTTCGCGTGTTTGTCAGGGAAAAGTGGTCCCCGGTTTTCCTGAAAAGACAAACTCAAACCTAGAGATCGAGAGTCTGTCAGGTTACGTCATGAGCCTGACAGACTCTCGTCCTGCGCAAAAAGCGGCCAAGGTGATGGGCTCACCGGCCGGGCGCAGATCAATGGTCATTTCAGGCTAGAAGCGGCTTATAGGGAATTCTTGCGCAAAGCGGAACCCCCGATTTCATCTTTTCATACGGATAAATGAACAGTTTTTCCGGCGTGGTGAATTCCCTGCGTTTAGAGGGGTATTTTTCAAATTTCTCTGGGCTTTGTCACGAAAATGTTGCGGGCGGCGGGGTTAAGTGGGGTAAATTTCGTTTGGAGATCTGCCTATGCCCTCTCTGCAATTGTTGCCTGCTCTTGTTCCCTTTTCTGAAACGGAAGGTTCGGGGCCATCCCGCCACCTTGGTGTCCGCTTTAATCAGGAAGGCAAATTTCTGCCCGAGCCCGGCAATACAATTGTGTGCCATCTGGCAGAAGGCTCTGCCACGCAACAGGCGGTAAGGCAGATGCGCAACCGTTATCTGGCCATGCCAGAGGCCGACCGGCTGGCCTTTACTGCGGAATCCAGCCTGCATATGACCCTGTTTCAAGGCATTATCGAATATCGTCGCGAACTGCCCTATTGGCCTGCCGATATCCCGCTGGAAACGCCGATTGATGACATGACGGAAATTCTGACGCAACGGCTTGCGCATTTCCGCGCCGGACCCGAATTTCGCGTTACCATTGATCATATGACGCCGCTGGGCTTGCGGCTGAAACCTGTGGGCGAAAAAGATGTGCAGGCCATGGCCGAATGGCGCAATCGGCTGGCCGAACTGCTGGGCTATCGCCATCCCGATCACGATAGTTACGAATTTCACACCACTTTCGCCTATCTCGTGCGTCCCATGAGCGAGCAGGCCCTGTTTGAGTGGCAAGCCATTTTAACTCAGGTGCGCGATGATTTTTGCGCACAATTTGACCATATCGAACTCAATCCGCCAGCCTTTTGCGCCTTTCAGGATATGCACCATTTTGAAGAACTGCTGGTGCTGGCTTGAGAGGGGGCTGCGTTCTCGCCTTTTTGCCTCTTGGCGGATCAAGTGCGCTCCCTTATCTACATCCGTGAGTAGATGTTTTGGAGGCTTTGACCCGTGATCACCGTTCATTATCTTGAAAACTCAAGAGCGCATCGCATCCTCTGGCTGCTGGAAGAACTGGGGCTTGCGTATGATATCAAGGTGTACAAGCGCGGGGACGATATGCGTGCACCGGCGTCATTGAAATCGGTGCATCCGCTGGGCAAATCGCCGGTGATCGAGGACAAGGGCAGGGTGGTTGCTGAAAGCGGCGCAATCATTGAATATCTGATTGGTACCTATGATAAGGACCGTCAGCTGCGCCCGGCGGGCGGCACGGATGAGCGCCTGCGCTATATTTACTGGCTGCATTATGCCGAAGGCTCAGCCATGCCGCTGTTGCTGCTGAAGCTAATTTTTCTGCGTTTGCCCGGCCAGATGCCGATTTTCCTGCGTTCGGTGGGCAAGTTGATTTCCGAGAGTGTGCAGCGAAAGCTGGTGGATCCGCAATTGGCAGATCATCTCGCCTATTGGAACAGTGAACTGGCCCGCGACGGCTGGTTTGCAGGCAAGGCTTTTTCGGCGGCTGATATTGCCATGAGCTTTCCGGTGGAAGCGGGCATGAGCCGGATGGATGCCAAGGGCGATGTTTCCGCCGTGCGCCATTATCTCGAAGCTATTCGCGCTCGTCCGGCCTATCAGCGGGCCTTGGTGCGGGGCGGGGCTTACGCTTATTCCAATACTTGAATCGAAAATATAGCATAGTTCAAGATACCCCTCCCCAACCCTGCCCTTGTGGGGAGGGTTGGGGAGGGGTCTTTTCTTTGCGCCACCTCCAATGAAATCTGGCACGATGCAACAGATGATAGGGCAGCGGTGCCTGCACCTTATGTCTCGCTATCCAGATGCGCCATTTGCGCTTCAGTATAGCGTGTGCCTGCCGCACTATTCTTGGGCACAGCGGCCTCAATGGCCGCAAGATCGGCACTCGACAGGGTGATGTCGAGCGCGCCTAGCGATTCCGCCAGCCTGTCGCGGCGTCGCGCTCCAATCAGCGGCACAATATCGTCGCCCTTGGAAAGAACCCAGCCGATAGCGGCTTGCGCCGTGGTTATGCCCTTTACGTTCGCAACCTCGCCCAGTGCCTTGGCCAGCGCCAGATTATGCGCGGCATTGTCGCCCTGAAAGCGCGGGCTGTGGGCGCGAAAATCGCTTGCGGCTGTTGGCTGAGTCCAATTGCCGCTGATCAGCCCGCGTGACAGCACGCCGTAAGCGGTGATGCCAATGCCCAGTTCGCGGCAGGTGGGCAGGATCGTCTCTTCAATCCCGCGAGAGATCAGCGAATATTCGATTTGCAGATCGACAATCGGATGCACCGCAGCGGCACGGCGAATGGTGTCTGCACCCACTTCGGAAAGGCCGATGTGGCGCACATAGCCAGCCTTGACCATATCGGAAATCGCGCCAATGGTGTCTTCGATCGGCACATTGGGGTCAATCCGGGCGGGGCGGTAGATATCAATATAGTCTACGCCCAACCGTTGCAGTGTATAGGCCAGCGCGGTTTTCACCGCAGAGGGGCTGGCGTCATAGCCAATCCAGCCACCTGCTGGATCACGCTGCGCCCCAAATTTCACACTGAGCTGCACCTTATCGCGCAAGCCACCCTTCAGGGCTGCTCCAATCAGCATTTCATTATGGCCCATGCCATAGAAATCGCCGGTGTCGAGTAAGGTGATGCCTGCATCAATGGCGGCGTGAAGGGTCGCAATGCTCTCGGCCCGGTCTGCCGGGCCATACATGCCGGACATGCCCATACAGCCAAGCCCAACGCGGGAGGTCTCGGGGCCTGCTTTTCCAAGTTTGATCATGTGCATAACGCATTTCCCTTATGTCATTGTGGATGAAAGGGTTTTACGCTGTTTCGCTTTGTGCGATAATCCCATCAATTCAATATGACTTGTTCGAAAAAATGCACAATGAGTGATCTCCCGCTGGCCGATCTTGATTCCTTTGCCGCCATTGCCCGGTTGCGCAATTTTCGGGCAGCCGCAAAGTTGCGAGGCGTGTCCGCCTCATCCCTCAGCGAGGCCATGCGTCGCTTGGAGACGCGCGTGGGCGTGCGCCTGCTGAACCGCACAACGCGCAGTGTGACATTAACGGATGCCGGAGAACGCCTGCTGGAGCGGCTCTCGCCCACGCTGGCCGATATCGAACTGGCACTGGATGAGATCAATCAATTTCGCGCCCGGCCTTTCGGTCGGCTGCGGTTGAATGTGCCGGGCATTGTGGCGCGCTGCATCTTGCCACCGATTGCGACGGGTTTTCTGGCGGCCTATCCCGATATTCAGCTGGAGGTGACTGTTAATGATGCACTGGTGGATATGGTGGCCGAGGGACATGATGCCGGAATCCGTTACGAAGAATCCCTGCATCAGGATATGATTGCCCTGCCCATTGGGCCGCGTCGGCAGCGTTATGTCTGCGTTGCCTCACCGGACTATCTGGCACAACACGGCACGCCCAACCATCCGCGGGATCTTGTTGCGCATCATTCCATCCTGCATCGGTTTGCCAGTGGGCGGGTGATGGACTGGCGGTTTGAGAAGGATGAGGAACTGGTGGTGGTAACACCCCCGCCCAGACTGGTGGCCGAATCGGTGGATATCGAACTGGCTGCCGTGCGTGCTGGTCTGGGCATGATGCGATCCTTCTGGGATTTTGTGGCGGAGGATGTCGAGGCAGGTCGCTTTGTGACAGTGCTGGAGGCTTGGGAAGATGAGTTTTCCGGCCCATTTCTCTATTACCCCAGCCGCCGTTATATGCCGACACCGCTGCGGCTGTTTATCGACTTCATCCATCAAAGAAATTGATGCAACGACCAAAAGGGCTAACGAACACGGTGTAGCGGTTGAAACATCAGCCCCATTGGCGTATCGATGATGAAATAGCCGTTTGCCTGATTTTTGGGCGCGGCATTTTTTGTTTTGGAAGCAATCATGAATCAGTCATCACTTAGCCTAACCCGCAGCCCTGCTGCAGGCTGGGGCAGTCATTTTCGAGCGACATTGGCACTAGGCATTCCTCTTGTGGGGGCGCAGCTTGCTCAATTGGCGATTCATACGACGGATGTGGTGATTGTTGGGCGTCTGGGGGCAGAGTCGCTGGCGGCTCTTGTTCTGGCAGGGCAGTTTTTCTTCACGGTCTTCATTTTTGGTTCCGGTTTTTCCATTGCGGTCATGCCCATGGTGGCCAACGCTTACGGAAAGGGCGATGTGCGGTTGGCGCGGCGCTCGATCCGTATGGGCCTGTGGGTGTCGCTGGCCTATAGTGTGCTGATGTGGCCGCTGTTTCATTATTCGCGCGATGTGCTGCTGGCGCTTGGGCAGGTGCCGCATGTGGTCGATCTTGCCTCAAGCTATATCCGCATTATGTGGCTGAGCCTGCCAGCGGCTCTGATGTTTGCGGTAATGCGGGCACTGGTCAGTGCCATCGGGCGGGCGAAGGTGGTGCTGTACATCACCATTGCCACATTGCTGCTGAATGCCGCTTTGGCCTATTGCGTGGTGCTGGGCCATTTCGGCGTGCCCGCGTTTGGCATTCTCGGTGCCGCCTGGGTGGCAGTGACCGTCAATTTCTTTGCCATGGTCGCCATGGGTCTCTATTTACAATTCAACAGCATGACGCGCAAATACGAATTGTTTGTGCGCTTCTGGCGGCCGGATTGGGATGCCCTGCGCGATGTGGTGCAACTGGGTCTGCCCATCGGTGTGACAGTGCTGGCGGAAGCCGGTCTGTTTACGGCCGCCTCGCTGTTGATGGGCAGTATTGGCACCATTGAGCTTGCCGCGCACGGCATTGCGCTGCAATTGGCCTCTATTGCCTTCATGATCCCGCTTGGTCTGGCGCAGGCTGCAACCGTGCGTGTGGGCGTGGCGCAGGGGCGCGGTGATTATGCCGATGTGGCGCGGGCATCCATCGCGGTGGTCTGTGTTGCTGCATCCATTTCGGTGTGTGGTGGGCTGCTGTTTTTTTTCTTTTCCAATGAACTCAGCGGCATGTTTCTTGATCGCAACCGCGGCGACGCCGGGGCCGTGCTGGATTACGCAGCACCGTTGGTGGTGATTGCCGGTATTTTCCAGCTTGTAGACGGCATGCAGGCCGTGGCGGGCGGCTTGTTGCGTGGCCTCAAGGATGCCAGAGTGCCGATGGTTCTGGCGCTGATTTCCTATTGGCCGATTGGCTTTGCTCTGGCGTGGTTGATGGCGTTTCCGCTGGGTCTTGGCGGTATTGGTGTTTGGATCGGCTTCTTGATTGGCTTGACCAGCGCCGCGATCATGTTGGGATTGCGATTCTTCCTGAGGTTGCGGCACGAGATGCAGGCCGCAGCCTTCTAAAGGGTTAGTCAATGCTGCAAGACATTATCGTGAGTGCAGGCCTACCTTATCTGACCTTTCTGATTTTGTCTTCGCAGGGTGTTTCAACGGTCACTGCCTTGGCCGTTGGTGCGGTTTTTCTCATTGCATCGATTGCTGTGACCTTTGCTCGAAACGGGCGGATTCAGGCCATCGGTATTTTGACGCTTGCCGCCACTGTGGCCTCGGTGATTACCAGCCTGTATTTCCAGAGCCCATATCTGGCGCTGGCAAAAGCCTCGCTGATCACAAGCTGTGTTGGCGTGGTGTTTTGACTGTCGCTGTTGGCTCCACGTCCGTTGGTGTTTTATCTGGCGGCCCGAGATCCGCAGGGCAGGGAAGACGTGGAAACCCGTTGGCAAACCGTGCCGGAATATCGCCGGGTCATGCGCTTCATCACCGGTGTGTGGCTTTATTGTGCGAGGCAGGCCTTCGGCTGGTGCTGATTCCATTGCTGCCCGTTGAGATTTTTCTTCTGGTCAGCGAAGTCATGTGGCTTGCCTTTTTTGCACTGCTGATGGCGTGGAGCTATCGCTATGGTCGCCGCTAGATGGCAGAGTGTGCAGCGTAGTCACTCTTCAGTTTTTGCTTTAGAAGCGAAAAGCATGGCATAAAAGTATTTAGGCGCGGCTAATGACTGTTTTGCTTGGTGACATTGAGAGAGTACCATGAATTTTCAAATTCCTGACCATATAATGCGATGGCTCGGTCCGCTCATCTTTGTAAATATTTTTATATGGGTTGTTGCATGGACTCCCGAAGCTAGGGCCGTCGTTTGCAGCAATACAGAGAACTGCTTGGTATCTTGGGTTAGTGCACTTAGCGGGTGGGCCGCGTTGGCAGGAGCGTTGCTGACAGTAGCGATAATGCGTCAACAGTTGTCTGAACAAAAACGTCAAACCGACTATGTCACAGGTGATCTGGAGGCTGAGGCTTTCTTCGATTCTGCAATGCGCGAAGAAGATAACGAGTATTTTTCTGAGGCAAAAATAACTGTTATTAACCGTAACCGTCGCACACTTGTTCTCCATCGTATTGAGGTCTTCTCTCCAGAAGGTATTACTATAGGAATTCGCTCGACGAAGGTGGACGACGACGAGATCGAGTTGCCTCTGTCTAAAATGATACAAAACAATTACATACATCGTATTGTCTCCGGCAAAGAGGACGGTGCAAAGGCAAGCCGGTGTGTGGTCAATTGTCACGTGTTCTGCGGAAAAGAGCTAGCAACTCTCTCTTCTGATCCGGACCGTTGGAGTGAGAACCCGCTCACTATCAAGGTATTTGGTTACTTTAAATCCGGCGTCGATAAGCCTGTCGAATATCTTGTCAGCGGTTTGGTTTCTGTTTCCACCTGACATTTACGGTCGCACGACACAATAGTTTTCATCCACTGCTTCGCATCTCTGCTAGCCGAGCATCTATCCCTCAAAGCAGGGCAATCGTATATGAGTTTAGGCAAAGGCAAAGATTATTTCCAAACAGGAGCGCTGAAGCACAAAAAAGAATTCCGACTTCTGATCGGCCTCTTGAGAACCTGTTTGTCATCCAAATTCCACCTGCTATCGCTCTGCCTTGATGGAGAGATGCTTGGCAGGGCAGAGGGGATAAACGGCAGATCAAAACATGTGTTTTGTATACTGTTATTTAGAATCAAATAAGCCGACCAGGTGATTGGTCGGCTTATGTTTTTCTATCGCTTTATATCGGTCTCAGCGTTCAGCCAAAGCCGGTTCGCCCTTGTTTTCGCGCACCATGTTGATGAAGCGGCGGAACAAATAGTGGCTGTCTTGCGGGCCGGGGGATGCTTCCGGGTGATGCTGGACAGAGAACACATTCTTGCCAACCAGACGCAGGCCGCAATTGGTGTTGTCGAACAGTGAAATGTGAGTCTCTTCAACACCTTCCGGCAGAGACTTGGAATCCACCGCGAAGCCGTGGTTCATGGAGACAATCTCAACCTTGCCGGTGGTGAAATCCTTGACCGGATGGTTTGCGCCGTGGTGGCCCTGATGCATCTTTTCGGTCTTGGCACCCAGTGCTAAGCCCAGCATCTGGTGGCCAAGGCAGATCCCGAACATCGGAATATCGGTCTTGATCAGTTCCTGAATCACCGGCACGGCATATTCACCTGTGGCTGCCGGATCGCCGGGGCCGTTGGAGAGGAAAATGCCATCGGGCTTCAGGGCAATAATGTCGGCAGCACTGGTGTTGGCAGGCACCACCGTGACCTTGCAGTTCAGGCCGGTGAACAGGCGCAGGATGTTACGCTTGACGCCAAAGTCCATGCAGACAACGTGATAGGCCGTGTCAGCGTCCGCCAGTTCGCTTACGCCTTCGTTCCACACCCATGGCTTTTCATTCCAGACAGACGACTGGCCAGACGATGCCACCTTGGCCAGATCAAGACCTTCCAACCCGCTCCAGGCTTTTGCCTTGGCTTTCAGGTCTTCAATGTCAAATGTGCCGTTGGGATCATGGGCGATGACGGCGTTTGGCGCGCCTTTTTCGCGGATCCATGCGGTCAGCGCACGCGTATCAACGCCCGACAGGCCAATGATGCCGCGTGCCTTCAGCCATGCATCCAGATGCTTGGAGGCGCGGTAGTTGGATGGTTCGGTGATGTCAGCCTTGAAGATCACGCCGACAGCGCCATGGCGGGCAGCGGGTGTCAGATCTTCAATGTCTTCTTCATTGGTGCCAACATTGCCGATGTGCGGGAAGGTGAAGGTAACGATCTGGCCGAGGTAGGAAGGATCTGTGAGGATTTCCTCATAGCCGGTCAGCGCGGTGTTGAAGACGACTTCGGCCTGAACGGCCCCTGTTGCGCCAACGCCCTGACCCTCAATGACCGTTCCATCGGCCAGAACAAGAAGAGCGGTGGGCTTGGCTGTGGTCCAGGGGGCGGTGGGCGGTGGGGATGTAGCGGTCATGTCCGTTCCTTTTCCAGCTTTTTGCCCCGGCGCAATCAAAACCGGCGGCGCGTGGCCTTATATATGTGTGCCAAGTGTCCTTACGCAGCAGATGAATGCGCGTGCGGGAACCTGATGTCGATGTGTGTGCAGGCGATGGTACATAGACGACAAGCATGGGGCAGGTCAATTGTTCCTCTGGTAAAACAAGTGGGTTTCGGACATCGAATTAAGATCTCGGCATTCAATTTTGTATGGGTGCCCGGGTGCAGCTTGTTACGAGGCGAATTTTGTATCAGACTTTTGCTCTGTCCAAGTTGATAAATGGCTTGTTTCACAGGAGGCTCCAGTGCTTGTTGGCTTTCGAAAAGGAATGAGCTTTGACGAGACGCGACAAAATTGGGATGCGTCCGGTGCGCGCCCTTTGGCTTGGTCGCTCTGGTATCCTGCTCAGGGGGATGGGCAGTTAATTCATTCCGCTGATATGTCTTGGTTCAAACAGCACGCCGTTGCTTATGGTGCCAAACCGCGATTGACAGACCGGCCTTTTCGCTTGGTTTTGCTCTCGCACGGTAGCGGTGCCACCCCTTCAGCAATAGAATGGCTGGCTTATGGGCTTGCTCAGCAAGGTTTTGTGGTTTTGGCCGTTCATCATCACGGTCATACCGGCTCCGAGCCTTATCGAGCCGAAGGTTTCCTTTGCATGTGGGAGCGGGCGAGAGATTTGAGTTCGCTTTTAAGCGACTCTATATGGCAACGTGCTCTGGGTGCGCCCATTGATGATCAGGTGGATGTTGCTGGTTTTTCCGCTGGTGCCTATACCGCCATGCTTTTAATGGGCGCGCGTGTCGCCTACTCGCAATTTGAACCCGACAACCCGGTTAAAAGCCCTATCCGGGGTCCGCGAGAGTTCCCTGATCTTGTCGATGAACTCACAAAACTTCAGAGTCATAAAGTCTTTCGAGAATCATGGGATCGACGGCGTGATAGCTACGCCGATTCTCGAATTGCACGCGCATTGGTGATTGCACCGGGAAGGTCGGTTCTGGGGTTTGATATCGACAGTTTACAGCGTATTCGAAAGCCCATTCTGTTGATTGTTGGGGATGCTGATACGGTCGCATCGCCGCAGGAATGCTGCCAATGGCTCCACGATTCTGTTCCCGAAAGCCAGTCTCAAATCATAGGCGGTGGCGTTGGCCACTACACATTTTTGTCGGAAGGGACCGCAGAGGGAGAACGAGCCGCGCCTGAGTTGTTTGCGGACGGACAAGGTCTGAAGCGCCGGGCCGTGCACAGGCGTGTTGTGGCATTGGCGTCCGAATTTTTTGCTTAAATCCCAAAATGTTTGCCGGGTCATTTTTGGAATTGCCTTTATCCTCCACCCAAAACGGATTTCCCGTATTTCTAAAAACAGAGCTGCATTGCGTCCGAAGGCAGACAGGGGTATCACCAGCCTCAAGCACGATATATCTGGCGCTTTGGCGTTTATGCCCGCCAAACAACCGCCCAAAAAGGAGAAAAGACATGTTACGTGAGGATCTGACCGCCGCTCTCAAGGAAGCCATGAAGGCCAAGGACACCCGCAAACTCTCCACCATTCGCTTAGTGCAAGCGGGCATCAAGGACCGCGACATTGCCAATCGCGGCGAAGGCAAGGGTGAGTTGAGCGACGAAGATATCCTCCAGCTCATGGCCAAGCTGGTCAAGCAGCGCGAGGAATCAGCAAAGATTTACGAAGACAATGCCCGCCCCGAACTGGCAGCCCAGGAGCGCGAAGAAGTCGTTGTTATCAAGTCGTTCATGCCGGAGCAGATGAGCGATGAGAAGGTGCGCGAAGCCATTGCGAGCGTGATCACCGAGATCAATGCCGAAGGCATGCGCGATATGGGCAAAGTGGTCGCCGCCTTGAAAGAACGTTATGCCGGGCAGATGGATTTTGCCAAGGCATCCGGCGTGGTGAAGGCGCTTTTGACGAAGTAACTGTCACTGCCATATTGACGATCACAAGGCAAAAGTTGGCGGTTGACCGTCGATTTTTGCCTTATTCATTTTTGACGCTTGTGAACAGTCCAAACTGTTTCTCTGTTTCCAGCACACCATTTCCCGCTTCAAATGCTTTGGCAAGCGCTGCGCGAAGATCGCCAAGCTGTGTGTCATTGGCCTCGTCACCGGGTGGATAGGATGTGAGCGCCATGAACACATCCTCTGGATCTGTCACGCGAAGCTGAGATGGATGTACCGCCATAGTGACATTGCCAAATTGCGTTTGGATCAGTCGATTGGCGTGATCAAAGCCAAAAATGGCGGCCGTTGGATTATGCGGCGGACTTCCAAACACTGTCGCAAGTTGATAGATTTTTTGCATGTCGCCCATGCCATTTGTTGTCACGGCCAGAAAGCCACCCGGTTTAAGGACACGATACATTTCGGCGATGGCTTCGGCAGGGTTGGGAACATGATATAGCATGTGCATGGCAATCACGGCATCAAAGGTATTGTCCGCAAAGGGAAGTGCCGCTGCATCTGCCCGTTGGCCACCGACGGATTTGAAGGGCAGCGCTTCACATCGCTCAATGGCTTCCTGAACCATGCCTGCGGAGAGGTCACAAAGTGTTAAATCAAGCTGTTCTGGCAGCTTGTCACTGGTGGATGACCAGAACCAGCCGGGGCCGCATCCAATATCGAGAATAAGGTCGCCACGTTTGAAAGGAAGTTGATCTGCGATCCACGGAAACCAACCGATGTCACTGATCGTATATTTTCGAACAAGTCTTGCCCGAGCTGCCAGCTTTTCGCTATTGCCATATTGCTTGAGGTTATCGTGTGCTGCGATTGCCATGCAGCTGCCCTTTCATCTCAGGATGTCTGTTACGGCATTCTCGACATTTTTGAATTTACAGCACTCTCGATTCCGAACCAATCACGTTTTAAGACGTATTCTTTCTGATTTTTCATAAACTGCGACTGTGAATAACGGGCACATCTCCACAAGCCCATAGCGTTCGAAGCAGCCAGCGCCTATATGGACAGATCATCCTCAAGGTTACCCCATGCGCTTTTCGAACGATTTTCTTGATGAAATCCGTGACCGCGTGCCGATTTCGGCCGTGATTGGCTCACGCGTGCCTTGGGATCGCAAGAAAACCAATGTGTCGCGTGGGGATTATTGGGCCTGCTGCCCGTTCCACGGCGAAAAAAGCCCAAGCTTTCACTGTGAAGATCGTAAAGGTCGTTATCACTGCTTTGGTTGCGGTGTCTCTGGCGATCATTTTCGCTTTCTGACCGATCTGGAGGGTTTGAGCTTTCCCGAAGCCGTGGAGCGCATTGCCGATATGGCGGGCGTGGCCATGCCAAAAGCGGATGTGCGCGACATTGAGCGTGAGCGGGAGCGCACCACGCTGCAAGACGTGATGGAACTTGCGACCCAATATTTTCAAGATCAGCTGCAATCCGCCAGCGGGGCGAAAGCCCGCGCTTACCTGCGCGAGCGTGGCCTGTCTGGCCGCACCATTGAGACTTTTCGGCTGGGTTATGCGACTGAGAGCCGCAATGCCTTGAAGGAATATCTGGCCGCCAAAGGCGTGCCAAGGGAGCAGATCGAGGCTTGTGGGCTGGTGGTGCATGGCCCGGATATTCCGGTGTCTTACGACCGTTTCCGCGACCGCATCATGTTTCCCATTCTGTCGTCACGCGACAAGGTGATTGCTTTTGGTGGTCGGGCCATGTCGCCGGATGCGCCTGCGAAATATCTCAATTCCAACGAGACGGAACTCTTCCACAAGGGCAGCGTGCTTTACAATTTCTCCCGCGCCCGCCGCACCTTGCAAGGGGCGGATGGGGCTGGCACCATCATTGCCGTGGAAGGCTATATGGATGTGATTGCGCTCTATCAGGCCGGCGTGGAGAATGCCGTAGCCCCACTTGGCACAGCGCTGACGGAAAACCAGCTTGAGCTGATGTGGAAAATGACACCACAGCCGGTTCTGTGCTTCGATGGCGATGGCGCAGGCCAGCGGGCGGCGTTTCGCGCTGTCGATCTGGCGTTGCCGCATCTCAAACCCGGCAAAAGCGTGCGCTTTGCTATGCTGCCCGATGGCAAAGACCCGGATGATCTGGTGAAACACGATGGCCGTGCGCCCTTTGATCGCGTGCTGTCTGAAGCGCGGTCACTGGATGATATGGTCTGGACCAAGGAAGTGGGCCAAGGACGGTTTGAAACGCCAGAACAGCGGGCCGAGCTGGAGGCGCGGCTGAAGCAGGTTGTCACCGTGATTGCTGATGAAAACGTGCGCCGTCACTATCAGCAAAATGTACGCGATCGCCTCTATGCTTTCTTTCAGGGGCAGGGTGGTGCGCGGGGCGGTCGTGGCAATTTTGAGCGAGGTAGCCCGGCAGGCCGTGGTGCGCCACGCAATGGACAAGCTGCGGGCCGGGGAGCTGCCCCTCGCGGCCCCATGCAGTCATCTGATCGGCTAACACGCTCTGGCATTGTCAGCCGCAGCCATGATCAGCCGACATTGCGTGAAAGCGTGCTGGCGCTCACCATTGTCAATCATCCGCAGCTTTTGCAGGAAGATTACGATGAAATCTCCGTGATTGATTTTGATAGTCGCGACCTGCAACGCCTCTGGCCTGCGATGTTGACGGCGGTGGCGGACACCGGTGCGTGGTTGAGCCGGGAGGCGCTGTTTGAACGGTTGATTGCGGAAGGGGGGGAGCCGCTTTTGAAGGCGCTGGATCAGCAAATCCGCAATGCTCGCCTGTGGACGGCCACCACGGTGGCGGCTTTGGAAGATGCGCGCGAGTGCTATATTCAGGCGCTGTCGCTGTACAAGCGCTCCAAGGCGCTCAAGCGCCAGCGGGTTGAGCTGGAGCGCGAGATTGCCGAGGCAACAGAGCAGGAAGATGGGGAGCGCATTGGCGGATTGATGGCAGCATTGCAAGAAGTGCAGCTGGAAATCGTGCGGATGGAAAATCAGGAAGCGATCATTGATGGCTTTGGTGTGATGTCCGGCCGCGTCAAGGGTCCGGCCTATGGTAACAATTCATGAAGCGGATGTTGGATTGTTATGATCAATATCTGTCTGCCCCCTTGCAACGGCTGAAAGATTGCCTAACTTTCAGCAGACGGAATATGGAGCTTAAAACGAGGCTGGAATCGTTTTTTTGCGATTTCAACAGGCTGGTGAACGTTAAAGGGCTTGACGTGGCGCTAAATTGTGGGAATCACCACTTTAAGAAAAAAGGTGACGCAAGTTGCGCTGGATTGAGTCTGGCGGGCTTCGTTGCCTATTTGTGTAATCGGATCGCAGTTGGCTGTCGCCAGTGTGGTTAATCGGGAATTAAGGATCACTTCGTAAAGCAATTTCAGGAAAAGTGTAAGGCGGTTTTCCGTTCGAAATTGCGAAAGGCAAAATGCAATTTCAGGAAAAGTGTAAGGCGGTTTTCTGTTCGAAATTGTGAAGCGCCGTTTTTCTAAAGTTTAAGAAAAACGCGATAGGTCATTAGCAGTGATTTGCAGCGGCAAGGCGGGCGTTTCTTCCGGTTTCGCTGCGGAAAATTGAAGCGCCAGGGAAAGCGACGATATACATGGCAACTAAGGTCAAAGAAAACGAAGAAGCCGAGAACGAGCGCGATGGCGCAACCGACGGTCCGCTTCTCGATCTTTCGGACGACGCTGTCAAAAAGATGATCAAAGCCGCGAAAAAACGCGGCTATGTCACCATGGACGAGTTGAATTCGGTGCTGCCATCTGAGGAAGTGACCTCGGAACAGATCGAAGACACAATGGCCATGCTCTCCGATATGGGCATCAACGTCGTTGAAGACGAAGACGTGGAAGACCCTGCGGCGGAAGAGAGCGACGGCGAGGAAGAGACTGAGAGCGAAAGCGGCGAGCTGGCCACCGCCAGCGGCAATGCTGTTGCCACCACCAAGAAGAAAGAGCCAACGGACCGTACCGACGATCCGGTGCGCATGTATCTGCGCGAAATGGGCTCGGTGGAACTGCTGTCTCGCGAAGGCGAAATCGCCATTGCCAAGCGCATTGAAGCTGGCCGCGAAACCATGATTTCGGGCCTGTGCGAAAGCCCGCTGACCTTTCAGGCCCTGATTATCTGGCGTGATGAGCTGAACGAAGGCACAACGCTGCTGCGCGAAATCATTGACCTTGAGACCACCTATTCCGGTCCAGAGGCCAAGGCGGCCCCGCAATTCCAGAGCCCGGAAAAGATTGAAGCAGACCGCAAGGCTGCCGAAGAAAAAGAAAAGACCCGCCGCCCCCGCGGTGGCGAAGACGACATTACCAATGTCGGCGGCGAAATGGGCCTGCCCGAAGAGGAGGAAGAGGACGAAGACGAGTCCAACCTCTCGCTGGCCGCCATGGAAGCCGAGCTGCGCCCGCAGGTGATGGAAACGCTCGACCTGATTGCCGATACCTATAAGAAACTGCGCAAATTGCAGGATCAGCAGGTAGAAGCACGTCTGGCCTGCACCGGCACCCTGTCCACCGGGCAGGAGCGTCGCTACAAGGAACTGAAGGATCAGCTGATCACGGCGGTTAAATCGCTGTCGCTGAACCAGAACCGTATCGACAGCCTTGTTGAGCAGCTTTACGACATTTCCAAGCGCCTGATGCAGAACGAAGGCCGCTTGCTGCGCCTTGCTGAAAGCTATGGCGTGAAGCGTGATAGCTTTTTGGAGCAATATCAGGGTGCGGAACTTGATCCGAACTGGATGAAGTCTGTGGCCAATCTTGCTGCCCGTGGGTGGAAGGATTTTGCCCGCGAAGAAAACCACACGATCCGGGAAATCCGCCAGGAAATCCAAAATCTGGCCACAGAAACCGGCATTTCGGTTGCCGAATTCCGCCGTATTGTTTCCATGGTGCAGAAGGGCGAACGCGAAGCCCGGATTGCCAAGAAGGAAATGGTCGAGGCCA
>DNPN01000066.1:16198-16766 GCA_003501385.1 Rhizobium sp.
AAATGGTCGAGGCCAACCTGCGTCTGGTTATCTCGATTGCCAAGAAATACACCAACCGTGGCTTGCAGTTCCTTGACCTTATTCAGGAAGGCAACATCGGCCTGATGAAGGCGGTGGACAAGTTCGAATATCGGCGCGGCTACAAGTTCTCCACCTATGCAACGTGGTGGATCAGACAGGCCATTACGCGCTCGATTGCCGATCAGGCGCGTACCATCCGTATTCCGGTGCATATGATTGAAACGATCAACAAGATCGTTCGCACATCGCGCCAGATGCTGCACGAAATTGGCCGCGAACCAACACCGGAAGAACTGGCAGAAAAGCTGGCCATGCCGCTGGAAAAGGTGCGCAAGGTTCTGAAAATCGCCAAGGAGCCAATCTCGCTCGAAACCCCTGTGGGCGACGAGGAAGATTCACATCTGGGCGATTTCATCGAAGACAAGAACGCGCTTCTGCCGATCGATGCCGCCATTCAGGCTAATTTGCGCGAAACAACCACCCGCGTGCTGGCATCGCTGACACCACGTGAAGAGCGCGTGTTGCGCATGCGCTTTGGCATCGGCAT
>DNPN01000066.1:17097-17514 GCA_003501385.1 Rhizobium sp.
GCCAGATCGAAGCCAAGGCGCTTCGCAAGCTAAAACACCCAAGCCGCTCGCGCAAACTGCGCAGCTTCCTGGATAGCTAAGATTTGGTGATGTGAGATTGGAAAGCCCGGCGGAAACGCCGGGTTTTTTGCGTTTATGGGGAAGGATAGTTGAGGATGGAGCGAGGCGCCCTCTGTCAGATCCGTGCCTCCGCAAGCCAACACGTAAAACCCGGCTCAATGTCCGGGCTTTACGGCTATGACAATACGGGTCATGCCGTATTGCGGACCGATAGGGCGGCAATGGCAGATGGAACGCTGGCGGCGGATGAGGTGATGACAGTGGGTTTCGCAACGGGTGGCACGGTACCGGCGGTGATCAGATATCCCGTTCTGGAAGGTGCTGGCGGCAGACAGGTCGCGATGGCGGATGCAGAGG
>DNPN01000066.1:17782-18075 GCA_003501385.1 Rhizobium sp.
CATTATGGTCTCCTGACCGGCCTTTTCCGTATCATGCGGCGTCGTCCGGTTGTTCGCGGGGCCATCATCGCCCCGCCAGAAAAACCGGGCTTTCCCGGCGAGCGCCAATATGCTGTACAACCGTCAGTAAATTCTGATTTGAAAAAAGATAATTTTATCGATTGTGCATAATGCAGCGCAAAAAATCGCTGCTGTGGCGAAATTCGCGCTCAACGGGTCGTTTTATCAAAAGTCCGTGCGCCGTCGTGCACGACGCAAGCGTTTTTTCGGCTTCGCCACCCCCTCATCCGGCT
>DNPN01000066.1:18340-18461 GCA_003501385.1 Rhizobium sp.
CCGGCTGCCGCCACCTTCTCCCCGAAGGGGAGAAGAGACCAATTTGACAGGACTGAATTTCAAATCAATGTTGCAAGAACAAAACGTTACCTCGTACCTCTTCTCCCCGGCGGGGAGAAGG
>DNPN01000117.1:0-603 GCA_003501385.1 Rhizobium sp.
GCTTCCTTGCGTCGGGCGCGCAGGTAGCGCCAGGCCACCATACGCTCAAATGCAGAAAAGGGCTTGGCGGACGGCAGCACATCTGTGCTTGCCTCCGCTGAGCTTCCGGTTTCGCTGCTCAATCTAGCCTCCTATCGGCGCTCAACCAGCCAAACGGTTGATCGCGGCGTCGATGGTCATGGTTTCGCGTTCGCCAGTTTTGCGGTTTTTCAACTCGACTTCACCATTGGCAACAGCCCGTGGACCGGCAATAACCTGCCACGGTAATCCAATCAGATCGGCCATTGCGAATTTCGCACCGGCGCGGTCATCGGTATCGTCAAGAAGAACATCCTTGCCAGCCTTGCCCAGCGCTGCGTAAATCTTTTCGCACGCAGCATCGCAAGCGGCATCCCCAGCCTTCATATTGATGATAATGCCATCAAATGGCGCGACTGATGCAGGCCATATGATACCATTTTCATCATGGGAAGCTTCGATAATGGCCGGAACAAGGCGGGTTGGCCCGATTCCATAGGATCCCATGTGGACAAGATGTTCTTTTCCATCAGGTCCCTGCACTTTCGCGCCCATAGGCTCAGAATATTTGGTGCCGAAATAGAA
>DNPN01000117.1:966-1269 GCA_003501385.1 Rhizobium sp.
CCGATGTCCACTCATTGAAGATCGTCTGCAAACCATCGACGTCGTCAAAGTTCGTATCCACCGATGGAATCGAGCGCTCTAGGAAGCTCTTGTGACAGAACACTTCCGACTCGCCCGTATCGGCCAGAATGATGAATTCGTGACTGTGGTTGCCGCCAATTGGTCCCGTGTCAGCGCGCATCGGAATGGCGCGCAAGCCGAGCCGATCAAATGTGCGAAGGTAAGCGGTGAACATCTTATTGTAAGAGTGCAGCGCGGCTTCCTGCGTCCAATCGAACGAATAGGCATCCTTCATCAGGAATT
>DNPN01000117.1:1450-2653 GCA_003501385.1 Rhizobium sp.
CGCAGATAGGCGACGAACATCCGGTTATAGGCGCGCCGCGCCGCGGCCTCGTCGATGTCGAAAGAATAGGCATCCTTCATCAGGAATTCGCGCGAACGCATGGTGCCGAAGCGCGGACGGATCTCATCGCGGAACTTCAGCTGAATATGATAGAGGTTCAGCGGCAAGTTCTTGTAGGATTTAACGTAAGAGCGGAAAATATCCGTGATCATCTCTTCATTGGTTGGACCATAAAGCATGGGACGGTCCTGCCGGTCCTTGATGCGGAGCATTTCTTTGCCGTAATCATCATAGCGACCGCTTTCCTGCCACAGATCGGCAGATTGCAGGGTCGGCATCAACAGTTCAACCGCACCTGCCCGGTTCTGCTCATCCCGGATGATCGCATTGACCTTATCCAGAACGCGCTTGCCCAATGGCAGCCAGGAATAGATGCCCTGCGACTGCTGGCGCACCATCCCCGTGCGCAACATCAGCCTGTGAGAGACAATTTCCGCTTCCTTGGGCGTTTCCTTCAGGATGGGCATGAAATAGCGGGAGAGACGCATACCGACTTCCATTCATTGGGCGATCCGTCAATTATGCGGAATCAGCCATATTTTACCTTTATCTGCAAGCCTTCTAGCCGTTTCATGCGCGGATGAAAACCCGCCCCGGCGCGTTTTACCCTGCCACGATCAGGCCTATTGGCTGACGCTGACAAAAACCGCAAAACAACCCGCCAAAGAGTGAAATAGTGACCATGTCAGCGAGCAATCAACGCAACTCAGAGCAAGTGCTCAAACGCGAACCATGTCAAAAAATTGACAGCACCTCCAAAAAATCCACAGATGCGTCTTTTTTGGAAACCTGTAACAAAAATGCAAAAAACATGATGACAACCCCATCAAGTTGAGCTAGTTTGCGCTCACAAAAGAGGCAGAAAGCTTAAATTTCTGTCGTACTCGCGGTAAAGTCTTGGGAGGATCAGATCTTAGGCGCGCTCGTCGCAGCCCCTTAATTGGTTAAAGGTCACGCGATAATTGCATAACAAGGTCTTCGGACCTTGTTTTTTTTTGCCAAAATTTCGCAATAAAAAAGCTCCGGAAGGTATCCCCCGAAGCCTGCAACTACGACTTGAGCATCGTGCCGAAAATCGGACTCCATTTTTCCCTTACAAACTCTAAAGCATGTCGTGTTTTATTGTCCTCAATAAAGCGATAA
>DNPN01000117.1:2870-15599 GCA_003501385.1 Rhizobium sp.
GTTTTATTGTCCTCAATAAAGCGATAACGTACATGCGGCTAAATAAGAGATAAAGCCTGTCGCAGTGAATCCTATTCACTGCGACAGGCTTTAGATTCTTGTTTTCGCATCGGATTTTTCCGAAAACCGGTTACCACGTTTCGGTCCGATGCTGTAAACGTTATGGCTTACCGGATATCCGGCATGACATGCGGTAGATCAGCGAAGCTGATGCCAAAATAATCCGATCCAAGGGTCCAACTGGCCATGAGCACGGCTGAAACAATCGTTGTGGTGCCCATGACTCTGAAAAAGCGAAACTTTGCCGGGGCGCTACCAATTGTGCCGGGCACTATCTCCTGCTCGTCATCTTGTGTGCGGACCCCAAAAGGAAGCACCGCAAAAAGGGTGACCCACCACAAGATAAAATAGATAGCGCCACTCGTCAGCCAGGACATCAGACCACTCCTCCCAAATCACACCTGTTCAAGCTCGATCAATGTCCCAAAGAAATCCTTCGGATGCAAGAACAGAACCGGCTTGCCATGCGCGCCGATTTTCGGCGTGCCATCGCCCAACACCCGCGCACCTGTCGCGAGCAAACCATCCCGCGCTGCTAAAATATCCTCCACTTCATAGCAGATGTGATGCATGCCGCCCGATGGATTCTTATCGAGAAAAGCTTGAATAGGCGATTTCTCGCCAAGAGGATGCAGGAGCTCGATGCGGGTATTGGGCAAATCCACAAACACCACCGTAACGCCGTGATCTGGCAATTCCTGCCGCGGCGAAATCACAGTACCCAGACTGTCCCTGTAACATTGTTCTGCGGCCGCAATATCAGGCACCGCAATTGCAATATGGTTCACTCGACCCAACATAGAAACCTCCTGAAATAAAATATCGCGCGTCAAAGATGACGCGCGATGGCAATAGCACCACATTCATTCCAGGCTGTCTATGCGGGGATAGCCCGATAGTTCAGGCGTTATCAGACCTTGGACACAAACACAGTGACCACCGGCTTTTTGCCCCAGCATTCATTGGCTGCTGCGCGCACCGCACGCCGGATACTTTCTTTCAAAGCACCCAGATCCTTGCGGCGCGTGCGCGGAATGCTCTCAACGGCGCTGAGAACGGCATCATACAGAATATCTTCCATATCATCCCCCTCGCGATCCTCATCGGGCAGGCCAATGGCCACCACCTCAGGATCATCGCGGAATTCTAAACGCTCATCGAGAATCACATTGATCGAGACATGCCCGGCGAAGGATAGCTTGCGACGTTCGCCAATGCCCATGTCTTCAAAGTCACCCAGCAGCTTGCCGTCTTTGAAGATGCGCCCATGGGGAGCTTCATCAATCACTTCTGCTGGACCGGGTGCCAAACGCAGCACTTCGCCATTGCGCAAGCGTGGCACCTGTTCAATACCCGCCTGACGGGCCAGTTCTTGTTGCGCTGTCAGATGAGCGGCCTCGCCATGCACAGGCACAAGAATCTGTGGGCGTGTCCAGGCATACATCTGCAACAACTCACTGCGACGCGGATGGCCCGAAACATGCACCAATGCCTCGTTATCAGTCACAATGTGAACGCCCTGCTCAATCAAGCCATTCTTGATATCGTTAATGGCCTTCTCATTGCCGGGGATAGCGCGTGAGGAAAACACCACGGTATCGCCCTTGGCCAAGGCAACATTGCGCATTTCATCGCGTGACAATTTTGCAAGGGCAGCGCGGGATTCGCCCTGACTGCCGGTCAAAATCACCACGACTTTGTCGCGGGGAATATAGCCATATTCATCTTCTGCAATGAAAGGCTTAATGCCTTCCATCAGGCCGAGATCATCAGCCACAGCAACCACCCGCTTCAACGAGCTGCCCAGCAACAAGACTTCGCGACCCGCCGCATCAGCGGCTTGGGCAATCGAGCGAATGCGGCCAACATTGGAGGAAAACGTGGTGATCGCCACGCGACCCTCCGCATTTTCAATGATGTTGCGAAGGCCCTCAGACACGTCCTGCTCGGAGGAAGACACGCCATCGCGCATGGAATTGGTGCTATCGCACATCACCGCCAGCACGCCTTCATCGCCCAAAGCGCGGAAGGAGGCCTCATCCGTCAACGGCCCAAGCGATGGATCATGGTCAATCTTCCAGTCACCCGTGTGGATGACATTGCCAAGCGGCGTGCGGATGACCAGAGACATGGGCTCAGGAATGGAGTGATTAACACCCACAGCTTCAACCACGAACGGCCCCACGTGAACCTTATCACCCGGCTTGAACGGTGTGACCGGAATCTCCACCCGTGTGCCTTCATAGTTACGCTTGGCTTCCAGCATGCCTGCGGTAAAGCCGGAGGCGTAGACAGGCACATTCAAACCGGGCCACAAATCATTCAACCCACCATAATGATCTTCATGGGCATGGGTAATGAAAATCGCTTTGAGATTTTTCTTTTGCGACAAAACATATTGAATGTCAGGCAATACCAAATCAACGCCCGGCAGATCCAAACCGGGGAAGGTTACGCCGCAATCGACCATAATCCATTCGCGATGCTTGTGCGGACCATAGCCGTAAAGCGCCAGATTCATGCCAATTTCGCCAACGCCGCCCAGCGGCAAAAATACCAGTTCGTCTTTTTTTGTCATTCTTTCCTTGGCCCATCCAGCTCAAAAAAAACATCACCCGCCGCGATTGGCGTGATGCCCAGAGAGCCCCTATCGAGCAATAATAGTCCTTTATCATCGATTCCTGAAAATACACCGGAAATCGAATGATTCGGCATATTAACGGTGATGTTTTCCCCGACTCCGCAGGCAAACTGCCGCCAACGTTGGATGACGGCGGCCACGCCCCGCCCCTGGTCCCACAGCGCCAGCACATCAATCATAGACACGAAGAGGTGCGCAAAAAGGGATTGCGCATCGACACTCGCGCCATGTTCTGAAAGGCTGGCTGTGGCATATGGTGCGTGAGAGGGCTTGGCGGTGATGTTAATACCGATGCCAACGACAAGAGCTTGCTGCCCGGATGGCAGACGCTCCGCCTCCAGCAATATGCCGCAGGTCTTGGCGCGGCCTATCAGCACGTCATTCGGCCACTTAATTTCCAAGGACGGCGCATCGAAGGGTAAAACCGTCCGGATGGCATCATGAACCGCAACAGCAACAGCCAGCGGGAGGGATTGAACATCCTCCAGCGGTGCCGGATCAATCAGCAATAACGATGCGTAGAGATTTCCAGTGTCGGAGGCCCAAGGCCTTCCACGGCGACCTCGGCCACCCGTCTGTCTGTTGGCGGTAACCCAAATGCCACCGGGATCTCCGGCTCGAGCCAACTCCATACAGACCTGATTTGTCGAATCAACCTCATCAAGAGCCTGATGTCGGAAGGCACCGAGTGCCTCCCGACGATATGCAGAATAATCACTCAATGGAAGAGCGACGCCGCAGCGGCTGACGCAGCAGTCCCCAACGGACCACCAATCAGCACATAGCCGACAACAAACAGCCCGGAGCAAGCGAACACCACACGCAAAGTCGCGGATGTTGGGGCAAACTCAATCTTCGCATCGTCGAACCACATGACCTTGACGAGGCGCAGGTAGTAGTAAGCGCCAATAACCGAAGCCAGCACGCCGATGATGGACAGGGCATAGAGATGGGCTTCAATGGCTGCGAGGAACACGAAGTATTTCCCGAAGAAGCCTGCGAGCGGAGGAATACCAGCCAGCGAGAACATCAAAGCCGTCAGCACAAATGCCATGACGGGGCGGGTCTGCGAAAGACCTGCAAGATCCTCAATCGATTCCAGCGCATCGCCTTCCTTGGTCCGCATGGCCATGATGCAGGCAAAGGTTCCGAGGTTCATCACCAGATAGATAGACATGTACAACAACACGCCTTCAATACCCTGCGCCGTTCCAGCCGCAAGACCAACCAGCGCATAGCCCATGTGACCAATAGAGGAATAAGCCATCAGTCGCTTGATGTTGCGCTGACCAATCGCCGCAACCGAGCCAAGCACCATGGAAGCAATCGAGATAAACACCACGACCTGCTGCCAATCCGTGGTGATTGGCTGGAAGGCATCAATGACGATACGAACCAGAATCGCCATGGCACCCACTTTAGGAGCCGCTGCCAAAAACGCCGTGACTGGCGTAGGCGCACCTTCGTACACGTCCGGTGTCCACATATGGAATGGAACCGCCGAGATTTTGAAGGCCAATCCGGCCAGCACGAACACGAGACCGAACACCAGACCAATATTGGCATGGCCAGCCGTCAAGACCGCCGCGATCTTGGTAAACTCGACATTGCCGGTAAAGCCATAGACCAGTGACATGCCATAGAGCAGCATACCGGAGGACAGCGCACCGAGCACGAAATACTTCAAACCGGCTTCTGTCGAACGCAGGCTATCGCGGTTCAGCGCAGCAATCACGTAGAGCGCCAGCGACTGAAGTTCGAGCGACATGTAGAGTGCAATCAGGCTGCCTGCCGAGATCATCAGCAGGATGCCCAATGTCGCCAACACCAGCAAGACCGGAAATTCGAACTTGTCGAGGTTGTTGGCGCGGGCCTGACCGGATGCCATCATCATGGTCACGATAGAGCCGATCAGAGCCAGAACCTTCATGAAGCGACCATAACCATCGGCGATATAGGCACCGCCAAAAGCATGACCTTCTGCCGGTACCAGCAACAGCCAGGCACCGACAACGATAAGCAAAGCAACCGCCAGTCCATTCACCAGTGACGCCCGGCTCGTGAACACACCGATCATCAGCAATACCAGCGCACCAACCGCGAGCATCAGCTCCGGCGTGGCAAGATGCAGGCTTGCAAGGAGGGTTTCAGCATTCATGTCCATGGATCCTGTCGTCAGTTCACCAGGAGCGCAACGTTATGCGCGGCCTGTAGAGCGGCGGTGTAGTTATGAAGAAGTGCGTCCACCGAAGCAGTGGTCACATCAAAGATCGGAGCCGGATACACACCGAAGAAGATTGTCAGGGCGACCAGCGGATAGAGGGTGATTTTTTCGCGCAAAGACAGATCCAGCAAGCCCTTGAGGCTTTCCTTATCCAATGCACCGAAAATCACGCGGCGGTAGAGCCAAAGCGCATAGGCAGCCGACAGGATAACGCCGGTGGCCGCAAACAGGGCAACCCAAGTATTGGCGCGGAAAGCGCCAATCAGCGTCAAAAACTCACCAATAAAGCCGGATGTGCCTGGCAAACCAACGTTGGCCATGGTGAACACCATAAATGCCAAGGCGTATTTCGGCATATTGTTCACCAGACCACCATAGGCTGCGATTTCGCGCGTGTGCATGCGGTCATAGATCACGCCAACGCAGAGGAAGAGCGCGCCAGACACGAAGCCGTGGCTGATCATCTGGAACAAAGCACCCTGCAAGCCTTGGGTATTGGCTGCAAAGATACCCATCGTTACATAACCCATGTGGGCGATGGACGAATAGGCAATCAGCTTCTTCATGTCTTCCTGCATCAACGCCACCAGCGAGGTGTAAATGATGGCGATGACCGAGAGAGCAAACACGAAGGGCGCAAAATAATCCGATGCCAGCGGGAACATGGCCAGCGAGAAGCGGATAAAGCCATAACCACCCAGCTTCAGCATGATCCCGGCCAGAATAACCGAGCCCGCTGTTGGAGCCTGAACGTGCGCGTCTGGAAGCCAGGTGTGGACGGGCCACATAGGCATCTTCACCGCAAAGGATGCGAAGAAGGCAAGCCAAAGCACTGTTTGCAGGTGAACCGGGAACTTATGAGCGAGAAGTGCCGGAATATCGGTCGTGCCAGCATCCCAATACATCGCCATAATGGCAAGCATCATCAGCACCGAGCCAAGCAAGGTGTAGAGGAAAAACTTGTAGGAAGCGTAGACGCGATCCTTACCACCCCAAACGCCGATGATGATGAACATCGGGATCAGGCCAGCTTCGAAGAACACGTAGAACAGCACGATGTCGAGAGACACGAACACGCCGATCATCATCACTTCGAGGATCAAAAACGCGATCATATATTCCTTGATGCGTTTTTGAACCGAGGTCCAGCTCGCCAACACGCAGAACGGCATCAAGAATGCTGTCAGCACAACGAAGAGCATGGAAATGCCATCGACGCCGAGATGGTAGGAAATACCGGTGCCGAGCCAATTGATCTTCTCGACCATCTGGAAGCCTGGATTGGCATTATCAAAGCCAATCCAGACAAACAGGGACACCACGAAGGTGGCAATCGTTGTGAGCAGCGCAATGTTGAGCACATTGCGTCTGCCCGCTTCGGTATTCCCGTTTACCAACAGCAGCAGGACAACCCCCACTAGCGGCAAAAAGGTGACCGTTGAAAGAATGGGCCAATCGGTCATCAGATGGAACTCCCGAGCATCATCCAGGTAACAAGTGCTGCGACACCAAGCAGCATCGCAAAGGCATAGTGATAAAGGTAACCCGACTGCAGGCGAACCACACGCTGGGTCAGACCCATCACGCTTGCCGCAACACCATTTGGACCATAGGCATCAATGGTGGCAACATCGCCCTTCTTCCAGAGGAACCGGCCAAGAGCCTTGGCAGACCGCACAAACAGGAAGTCATACAATTCATCGATGTACCATTTGTTGAGCAGGAATTGGTACAGAACCCACTGGCTCTTTGCAATCCTTGCGGGCGTTTCAGGTGATTTGATATACATATACCAAGCCGTAACCAAGCCGACCAACATCGCAACAAACGGGCTGAGTTTCACCCAGGTCGGCACGTGATGAACTTCATGAAGAACTTCATTGTGCTCACTGGTAAACAAAGCGCCCTTCCAGAATTCGGCATAGGCTTCGCCGAAGAAGTAATCGTGGAAGATAAAGCCTGCAAACAACGCACCAGCCGTCAGCACGTAAAGCGGGATCAACATCACCTGCGGCGATTCATGCACATGGTGCATGACTTCGTGGGAAGCGCGTGGCTTTCCGAAGAAGGTCATGAACGCCAAACGCCAAGAATAGAAGCTGGTGAACAGAGCCGCAATAACCAGCATGACGAAAGCGAAGGTCGAAACACCGGTGCCGGCCGCAAAGGATGATTCAATGATCGCATCCTTGGAGAAGAAGCCAGCAGTTCCGATCAGCGTGCCCGGAATGCCAACACCCGTGAGTGCGAGATTACCGATGGTCATCGCCCAGAAGGTCACAGGGATATGCTTACGCAATCCACCCATGTGCCGCATATCCTGTTCGCCATCCACTGCGTGGATCACAGAACCAGCACCAAGGAACAACAGCGCCTTGAAGAAAGCGTGCGTGAACAGGTGGAACACAGCCGCGCCATAGGCACCAACACCCAGAGCAACAAACATATAGCCAAGCTGCGAGCAGGTCGAATAGGCAATCACGCGCTTGATGTCGTTCTGCACCAGACCAACGGTTGCCGCGAAGAAAGCGGTAATCGCACCGACAATCGTGACAACAGTCAAAGCATCCGGGGACAGTTCAAACAAAGGCGACATGCGGGCAACGAGGAACACACCCGCCGTCACCATGGTTGCAGCGTGAATAAGGGCAGAAACCGGTGTTGGACCTTCCATCGCGTCTGGCAGCCACGTGTGCAGCAAGAACTGAGCCGATTTACCCATGGCACCCATGAACAACAGCAGACAGGCTGCGGTAACCGCGTGAGCCTTATCGAGATGCATGCCGAACAGGTTGATCACAGCATCGCCTGCCACAGCACCTTCTGCGGGCAGATAGGTCTTGGTCGCTGCGAAGATCGTCTCAAAGTTGATCGAACCAAACAGCACAAACACCGTACCGATGCCAAGGATGAAGCCGAAGTCACCAACGCGGTTGACGATAAACGCCTTCATTGCAGCTGCACTGGCTGATGGTTTTTTGAACCAAAACCCGATCAAGAGATAGGACGCGAGACCCACACCTTCCCAGCCGAAGAACATTTGCAGCAAGTTGTCGGAAGTCACCAGCATCAACATCGCAAAGGTAAACAGCGACAGGTAGCTGAAGAAACGCGGACGGTGCGGATCGTGATGCATATATCCAATCGAATAGATGTGCACCAGTGTGGACACGCTGTTGACCACCACGAGCATAACAGCGGTGAGCGTATCAACGCGCAAAGCCCAGTCAACGTCGATGCCGCCAACCTGAACCCAACGCAAAACAGGAACCTTGATCAGTTCGCCATGGTCGCCGAAGCCGACATTAATGAACACATACCAAGAGAGCACAGCCGCCAAAATCATGAAGCCGCTGGTGACGAATTCAGACGCCTTCGCGCCGATCTGCCGACCAAACAGGCCAGCAATGATCGCGCCGAGCAGCGGAAGGAAGACAATTGCCTTATACAATAGCATAGCCGTATCAGCCCTTCATCATGTTGACGTCTTCAACGGCGATCGATCCGCGGTTGCGGTAGAAGACGACGAGGATAGCAAGGCCAATCGCAGCTTCAGCAGCCGCGACGGTCAGGATGAACAGCGCGAAAACCTGGCCGACAATGTCATTCAGAAACGACGAGAATGCCACCATATTGAGGTTTACAGCGAGAAGAATAAGTTCCACCGACATCAGGATAACAATGACATTCTTCCGATTGAGGAAAATGCCAAAGACGCCCAGCATGAACAGGACTGCGCTGACAGTGAGATAATGGGAAAGTCCGATTTCCATTGTTCGTTTCCTTGAGATCCCTAACCTTCAGCTCAGATGCCCTGGCCCGGCTTAACCTTGACCACCTTGATTGCAGTGGCTGGTGTGCGCGCAACCTGATGGCCGATGTTTTGCCGCTTGATATTCTGGCGGTGGCGAAGTGTCAGCACGATTGCGCCAATCATGGCCACCAGCAGCACCAATCCGGCGATCTGGAAGTAGTAGACGTAAGTGGTGTAGAGCACATTGCCCAGCACGGCGGTGTTTTGCTGTTCCGTCAATGCCGGGATCGGCATGGTGATCGCCTTCAGCGCCTGCGGAGAAATTGTTGAGCCACCGATCACAAAGATCAGCTCAGCCGCAACAATGGCACCAATCAATGCGCCCAAGGGTGCATATTTCATGGTCCCTGCCCGCAACTCGGTGAAGTCGATGTCCAACATCATCACCACAAAGAGGAACAAAACCGCTACCGCCCCGACGTAGACCACAAGCAGGATCATCGCCAGGAATTCGGCCCCCGTCAGCATGAACAGGCCAGCTGCGTTCACGAAGGTCAAAATAAGGAACAAAACCGAATGAACCGGATTTCGTGACGAAATAACCATAAACGCCGACGCAATTGCGACAAAGGCGAAAAGGTAGAAAAAGATTGTCTGAAGACCCATGATGGTGCCTTTTCATCTTCCCCAGGAGCGCGGAATGCGACCGTGTCCTATGAAATGCGCCAACCCATGAGGCCAGCCGAACATTTCGTTTCAATTTCAAACCGGGGCGCGCATCGCAATGTCACGACCACGCCACCGATCTCTTCGATCAATCTATTAACGATAAGGCGCATCCAGCGCGATGTTGCGGGCAATTTCCCGCTCCCACCGGTCGCCATTGGCGAGCAGCTTTGCCTTATCAAAGTAGAGTTCTTCACGTGTTTCCGTCGAGAACTCGAAATTCGGGCCTTCGACAATGGCATCCACCGGGCAAGCTTCCTGACAGAAGCCGCAGTAAATGCATTTCACCATATCGATGTCGTAACGAACGGTGCGGCGCGTACCATCGTTGCGGCGTGGGCCGGCCTCGATGGTGATCGCCTGTGCAGGACAGATGGCCTCGCACAGTTTGCACGCAATGCAACGCTCTTCACCATTGGGGTAACGCCGCAAGGCATGCTCGCCACGAAAGCGCGGACTGACCGGACCCTTTTCGAAGGGATAGTTCACAGTCGCTTTTTGCGTGAAGAAAAAACGCATCGACAGGAAAAACGCGCCAACGAATTCTTTCAGGAACAGCGAACGGACGGCTTGGGACAGACTTGCCATCTTCAAACTCCAAATCTGCTAAATGTAAGGAGAAAGCGCGTCATGCCCACCCCGTCAATTTCAGAACGAATGCAACGATAACCACCATGGCCAAGGAAATTGGCAGGAACACTTTCCAGCCAAGACGCATCAGCTGGTCATAGCGGTAGCGTGGAACAATTGCTTTGGTGATTGCGAACATCGAAAACACCAGCGCGCTTTTGATGATGAACCAGATAATTCCCGGAACCCAGTTCAGCTCCGCCACATCCAGCGGCGGCAACCAACCTCCAAGGAAGAGTATTGTCGTCATTGCGCACATCAACACGATGGCGGCATATTCACTCAACATGAACATCATGTATGGCGTGGAACCGTATTCCACCATGAAGCCCGCGACCAGTTCCGATTCCGCTTCTGGAAGATCGAAAGGAGGACGGTTGGTTTCTGCCAACGCCGAGATAAAGAAAATCACGAACATCGGAAACAGTGCAAGCCAATGCCAATCGAGCAAAGACGATGGCAGACCAATCATCGTGCCAAGGCCGACTTTCTGCGACAGTACGATATCCGTCAGATTGAGCGAGCCGACACACAGAAGCACAGTGACCATAACCAGGCCCATGGACACTTCATAGGACACCATCTGCGCGGCAGAACGAAGCGCCCCGAGGAACGGATATTTCGAGTTCGATGCCCAACCACCCATGATCACGCCGTACACTTCGAGCGAAGAAATGGCGAAAACATAGAGAATGCCGACGTTGATATTGGCAATCACCCAACCCTGATTGAGCGGGATAACGGCCCACGTTGCGAGTGCCAAAGTCACCCCCACCAGCGGAGCCAGCAGGAACACGCCCTTGTTGGCACCGGCGGGAATGATGGGTTCTTTCAAAACAAACTTCAAAAGGTCAGCGAAGGACTGGAAAAGTCCCCATGGCCCCACCACATTGGGTCCACGACGCAACTGAATAGCCGCCCAGATCTTGCGGTCAGCCAGCAGGATGTAGGCAATGAACAGCAGAAGACAAACCAGCAACAGCAGGGATTGACCGACCATGATGATCGCAGGCCAAACATAACTAAAAAAGAACGAGTCCATGATCCCTTGCCCTTACTCTGCCGCAGCCTTGAAATTGTTGCGGGCTAACGCCGAGCACTCGGCCATGACGGCCGACGCACGTGCTATCGGGTTTGTCAAATAGAAGTCTTTGATCGGGGAAGCAAACGCAGATTGCGTCATGTTACCGCCTTTTTTCGCAACCGCAGCAATATCAGCTGAATTGCCAGCAAGAACGCCATCGACCACGCTAAAATGCGGAAAGGCTTGATACAATTTCTGGCGCAATTGCGAAAGCGAATCAAACGGAAGCTTCTTGCCGAGCACATCGGAAAGAGCACGCAGAACGGCCCAATCTTCGCGCGCTTCACCCGGTGCAAAACCAGCGCGCATACCCATTTGAACGCGACCTTCGGTATTGACCCAAATGCCAGATTTTTCAGTGTAGGCAGCAGCAGGCAGAATCACATCCGCATTCTGCGCACCGTTATCGCCGTGCGAGCCGATATAGACGGTAAGCTTCGCGGTTTTGGACGACAAATCGATTTCGTCCGCGCCGAGAAGGAATAGCACATCCATAGCACTCGGCATTTCAGCTGCGGTTTTACCCCCCTGCCCTGGAACGAAGCCGACATCAAGGCCACCAACACGAGCAGCTGCAGTGTGCAGAACGGCGAAACCATTCCACTCATCATTGACAGCGCCAACCGCCGTGGCGAGAGCTGCGACCTGCGACAGAACCGCAGCACCATCAGCGCGTGCCAAGGCACCCTGACCGATAATGATCATTGGCTTCTTGGCATTTTTCAACACGTCAGAAAAGCTGTTGTTGCCAGCCACCAGATCGGCCAACGTATCCGGGCCAGCGCCCAGGTAGTTATAGTCGTAACGCAGTTCCGCAGCTTCACCGATCACGGCGATCGGGAAGCCACCACGCCGCCAACGCTTGCGGATGCGGGCATTCAACACCGACGCCTCAAAACGAGGATTGGAGCCAACAATCAACAGCGCATCAGCTTGTTCAATGCCTTCAATCGTTGGATTGAAAATATAGCTTGCACGGCCCAATGCCGGATCCAGTGCAACACCATCCTGACGACAGTCATAATTGGCTGAACCAAGCGAAACCAGAAGCTCCTTAAGAGCGAACATTTCTTCAACCGAAGCCAGATCGCCAGCGACTGCGCCGATTTTCGAGCCGTTGGTTGCGCTAATAGCGGCGTTGACAGCCGCAAAGGCTTCCTTCCAGCTGGCAGGCTGCAAGCGACCATCGCGACGGACGTAAGGCTTGTCGAGGCGCTGGGTTTTCAAACCGTCCCAGATGAAGCGGCTCTTGTCCGAAATCCACTCTTCGTTGATCGATTCGTTAACGCGCGGCATAACGCGCATGACTTCGCGACCACGGGTATCGACGCGAATAGCCGAACCCAAGGCGTCCATCACGTCAACGGATTCCGTCTTGTTCAATTCCCAAGGACGCGCCGTGAAGGCGAAAGGCTTGGATGTCAGCGCACCAACGGGGCAAAGGTCAACCACGTTGCCCTGCAACTCGGATGTCATAGCCTGCTCAAGATAGGTTGTGATTTCAGCATCTTCGCCGCGACCAATCAGACCAAGCTCAGCAATACCAGCAACTTCTGTGGTAAAGCGAACGCAGCGCGTGCAGTGAATGCAGCGGTTCATCACCGTCTTGA
>DNPN01000117.1:15854-19581 GCA_003501385.1 Rhizobium sp.
GGTTCATCACCGTCTTGACCAGCGGTCCGATATACTTGTCTTCAACGGCACGCTTATCTTCGCCATAACGCGACGAATCAATGCCGAAGGCCATGGCCTGATCCTGAAGATCGCATTCGCCGCCCTGATCACAGATCGGGCAATCTAGCGGATGGTTGATCAGCAAGAATTCCATCACGCCTTCGCGGGCCTTTTTGACCATCGGCGTGTTGGTGAACACTTCTGCCAGCTCGCCATTCGGGCCGCCGCGAATATCGCGCACACCCATTGCGCAAGAAGCGGCAGGTTTCGGCGGACCACCCTTCACTTCCACAAGGCACATGCGGCAGTTGCCTGCGACTGAGAGCCGCTCGTGGAAACAAAAACGCGGAACCTCAGCGCCAGCTTCTTCACACGCCTGAAGCAGCGTGAAATGATCTGGAACTTCGATCTCCTTACCGTCGACTTTCAGCTTTGCCATATTCGCCTTCCTGTCTCACGTCCATAGCCGCCGCTTTTAAAGCTGGCAAAGAAGACCGATATGACCTTCCGCTACGCATGTCTCTCTTTAGAACAGCAATCTCGCCAGCCCAAAAACTTTCTCAGTTCTATACACAGCGGCTGCATTACCATTCTTATTCATCAAGCGGGATACCCCACCTTATTCAAACAACAGACCTCAATTGCCCATCAGCTTTCGTGCCTGCCCAATCCAGTCATCCCGAAGAATACGCCCCTCGAGTCCAAGCTCACGATCAAACCGCGCAATATCGCTTTCGCTCCATGCGGCGATATCAGCAAAGGTCTTGACGCCCGCTTTATGCAACAACTCTTCAACCTTGGGGCCAAGTCCAGATATCCGTTTCAGATTACTGGTCTTGGCTCTTGGCTTGGCTTTCGCAGCAGGTTCCGCCGCCACAGCCCCAACCGTAGGCTTTTTCACATCAACCTTCGGCGCAGCAGTGCGCCGAGGCGCAGGCTTGACCGCTTTCACAGAGACTTCCGCAACCGTATGCTCCTGCTGCACGGCAACTGGAGCACTCTCCACAGGAGCCGAAACAACTTCCGGCGCAGCCTGTTCTTCATCAGCAACGCGCGCCGAATTCCGAACCGCCTCTCGCATTCCGCTCAGCATAAAACCCGTCATCTGGGTTGCGAGGCCAAAGCCAATGGCTGTTGCGGCTGTAAAGGCTGCAATCTGGCTCGCCACCATCGGATGAAGTGGCAATGGTTTACCGGCCTCCCCGAGGTAGCCGGAAGCGTTCGGCGATGCCGATGCATTCTTACTACTCTCTTTCGAAGCCTCAACCATTGCCTTTTCCTCTTATTCGGCAGCTTCCATCACGGCACCTTCGCTTGTGGCGCGGCGCGTATATTCATCGATTCGTGCTTCAATTTCCGGGCGAAAATTGCGGATAAGCGCCTGCACCGGCCACGCAGCAGCATCGCCAAGTGCACAGATGGTGTGGCCTTCGATCTGCTTGGTCACCTGGAACAGCATATCGATTTCGCGCTTCTGGGCGTTGCCACGCACCATGCGTTCCAACACGCGCATCATCCAGCCTGTACCTTCGCGGCAAGGCGTACACTGGCCGCAGCTCTCGTGCTTGAAGAATGCCGAGATACGCCAGATGGCCTTGATCACATCGGTGGACTTGTCCATGACGATCATGCCGCCGGTACCAAAGGACGACTTCACGTCGCGCATGCCGTCGAAGTCCATGATCGCATCCGCCATTTCGTCACCCTTGACGATTGGACAGGATGCTCCACCGGGAATAACAGCCAGCAGATTGTCCCAACCGCCGCGAATGCCACCGCAATGACGATCGATCAGCTCGCGGAACGACAGGCCCATGGCTTCTTCAAACGTGCAAGGCTTGTTGACGTGGCCAGACACCATGAACAGCTTGGTACCAACGTTATTGGCGCGACCAATCGAGGAGAACCAGCCGGCACCACGACGCAAAATGGTCGGCGCAACGGCAATCGATTCCACATTGTTGACCGTGGTTGGGCAACCATATAGACCCATATTGGCTGGGAAAGGAGGCTTCAGCCGTGGCTGGCCCTTCTTGCCCTCAAGGCTTTCCAGCAGAGCGGTCTCTTCACCGCAGATATAAGCACCTGCACCGTGATGCAGGTAGATGTCAAAGTCCCAGCCATTCTTGTTGTTCTTACCCAACAGACCGGCTTCGTAGCACTCATCAACCGCCACCTGAAGCGCTTCTCGCTCACGCATATATTCACCGCGCAAGTAAATATAGGCAGTGTGTGCGCCCATCGCAAAACCGGCAATCACGCAGCCTTCCAGCAGCGTAAAGGGGTCGTGACGCATGATGTCACGGTCCTTGCAGGTGCCTGGCTCAGATTCGTCGGCATTGACCACGAGGTAATGCGGGCGACCATCGCTTTCTTTCGGCATGAAGGACCACTTCAAACCGGTTGGGAAGCCAGCGCCGCCACGGCCACGCAGGCCAGAGGCTTTCATTTCATTGATGATCCAGTCGCGACCCTTTTCAAGGATTTGCTTGGTACCGTCCCAGTGGCCGCGGCTCATCGCGCCTTTCAGGGATTTGTCCTTCAGACCATAGATATTGGTGAAAATGCGGTCCTTATCCTGTAACATCGCTCACCCCTTGGCCTTTTCAGCGTCATCAGCCTGCGCTGATTGACCTTCGCCCCAACGCACGGGCGTAATTTCTTCTGTCAAGCTTGTCAGTCCACCTTCTGGCGCGCTGCACACGCGATCAATCTGTGGCCCTGTCTTCACTTCACTGCCCTCGCCTGCCTCAAACGCATCAATGATCTCTTCGAGACGCTCAGGCGTCAGATCCTCGTAGGCATCCTTGAAAATGATAACCATCGGCGCATTAACGCAAGCACCCTGACACTCGACTTCTTCCCAAGACAGTGTCCCGGACTCGTTGGTGTGCAGAGGCTCAGCATGGATCTTCTTCTTGCAGATCTTCATCAGATCTTCCGAGCCGCGCAACATGCAAGGCGTGGTGCCGCAGACCTGAATATGGGCCTTCGTGCCAACCGGCTTCAGCTGAAACTGGGTGTAGAATGTCGCCACTTCCAGAACACGAATGTAGGCCATATCGAGCTTGTCAGCGACGAATTCGATCGTCGCCTTGGTCACCCAACCATCCTGCTCCTGCGCGCGCATCAGCAGCGGAATGACCGCCGACTGCTGCCGACCTTCAGGATATTTGCGGATGGTGGCTTCCGCCCAAACAGCATTTTCCTCGTTAAAGGCAAATGATGCGGGCTGGTATTTATCTTCGGCTAAACGACGAACGGACATACTTCCTCACGCCTTATCTCAATTTATGGATACAATTGACACGTTCGACGCCACGCCGAAAGAGCCATCTTGCACCAAATTATCCCACTCGGGGAACACGATGAGCTTTGTGGCACGCACCCCGCCTGACATCCGCAACGCGGATGCCAAACTGGGACAGTGACCACCAGATTGCGCCGAATGCCACAAAGCTGAACCCTTCGCAACAGACGTTGCAAAGGGAGTGCTTTCCAACATGTTGGGCGCAACAAGCTGCATCAGCGGTCCACCTCACCAAACACGATATCCAGAGACCCCAGAACCGCCGTCACGTCAGCAAGCTGGTGACCACGAGACATGAAATCCATCGCCTGCAAGTGCACAAAGCCCGGCGCGCGAATCTTGCAGCGATAGGGCTTGTTGGAGCCATCTGCCACGAGATAGACGCCGAATTCGCCC
>DNPN01000117.1:19829-22814 GCA_003501385.1 Rhizobium sp.
AGATAGACGCCGAATTCGCCCTTGGGAGCCTCGACGGCAGCATAAACTTCGCCGGCAGGAACGTGAAAGCCTTCGGTGTAGAGTTTGAAGTGATGAATGAGCGCTTCCATGGACCGCTTCATTTCACTGCGCTTTGGCGGCACAACCTTACCGTCTACCGACGAAACCGGGCCAGAGCGCGCATCACCCAACAGGCGATCAACGCATTGCTTCATGATGCGAACCGACTGGCGCATTTCCATCATGCGCAGCAGGTAGCGGTCATAGCAGTCGCCGTTTTTACCAACGGGAATGTCGAATTCGAGGTCCGAATAGCACTCGTAAGGCTGCGAACGACGCAAGTCCCAGGCAGCGCCGGAACCACGAACCATCACACCAGAGAAGCCCCAGCGCCATGCATCTTCGAGGCTGATAACGCCGATATCGACGTTACGCTGTTTGAAGATACGGTTGCCGGTCAGCAGTCCTTCGATATCGTCGAGGATTTGCAGGAATGGGTCGCACCACTTGCCGATATCTTCCACTAACTCCGGCGGAATATCCTGATGAACGCCGCCTGGACGGAAGTAAGCTGCGTGCATGCGCGCGCCACAGGCACGCTCGTAAAACACCATCAGCTTTTCGCGCTCTTCAAAGCCCCAAAGCGGCGGCGTCATGGCCCCAACGTCCATGGCCTGCGTGGTAACGTTCATCACATGCGACAGGATACGGCCAATTTCGGAAAACAGAACCCGGATCAACTGACCGCGAATTGGAATTTCAAGGCCCAGCAGCTTTTCGATGGCCAGACAGTAGGCATGCTCCTGATTCATCGGAGCGACGTAATCGAGCCGGTCGAAATAGGGCAAAGCCTGAAGATAGGTTTTCGACTCGATCAGCTTTTCCGTGCCGCGGTGCAGCAGGCCGATATGCGGATCGACGCGCTCAACGATTTCGCCGTCAAGCTCCAGCACCAGACGCAAAACGCCGTGAGCCGAAGGATGTTCGGGGCCAAAGTTGATGGTAAAGTTACGAACGGAATGTTCAGTCATGGTCTTAACGTCCCGCCCTCTTACTTCGCAGCCTTCTCATCGCCGGGCAGCACGTAATCGGTGCCTTCCCATGGCGAGAGAAAATCGAAACTGCGGAATTCCTGCTTCAGTTCAACTGGTTCATAAACCACGCGCTTCACCGTGTCATCATAGCGAACTTCGACAAAGCCCGTAAGAGGGAAGTCCTTGCGCAGCGGATGACCTTCGAAACCGTAGTCTGTCAAAATACGGCGCAAATCTGGATGTCCGGTAAACATCACGCCATAAAGATCCCAAACTTCGCGTTCAAACCAGTCTGCGCCGGGAAACAGCGGACAGATGGACGGAACCGGCTTGTCCTCGCTGGTCGAAAGCTTCAACCGGATGCGCTGATTCTGTTTTGGGGCCAGAAAATGGTAGACGACCTCAAAACGATCAACCCTGCTTGGGTAGTCCACGCCGCAAACATCAACGATGTTGATGAAGCCGCAGCGGGCATCGTCACGCAGGAATGTGACCAGCGAAATCAGGTTCTCAGCAGTGGTGGCCAGCGTCAACTCACCAAAGGCAATATCACTCGTGGTGACGAGAGTATTGCACTTTTCGGTGATATAGGACGCAAGCGCTTGCAGGGCTTCACTCATCTTGTCAGTCCCTCGCCTTACCGTTCAATCGTGCCGGTGCGGCGGATTTTTTTCTGAAGCAAAAGCACGCCATACAGCAGAGCTTCTGCCGTGGGGGGACAGCCCGGAACATAAATGTCAACAGGCACAACCCGGTCACAACCACGCACAACGGAATAGGAATAATGGTAATAGCCACCACCGTTGGCGCAAGACCCCATCGAGATCACGTAGCGCGGTTCCGGCATCTGGTCATACACCTTACGAAGCGCCGGTGCCATCTTGTTGGTCAAGGTGCCAGCCACAATCATCACGTCAGACTGACGCGGTGAAGCGCGCGGCGCAATACCGAAGCGCTCCATGTCGTAACGCGGACCGGAGGCCTGCATCAGACCTTCTACGGCGCAACAGGCCAGACCAAACTGCATCCACATCAACGAACCGGTACGAGCCCAGGTGATCAGGGCCTGCGTTGAGGTCACGATAAAGCCCTTATCGGCAAGCTCGTCGTTGATCTCGCCGAAAAAGGCGCTGTCGTTGCCAACCGGCTTTCCCGTAGCAGGATCAATGATGCCCTTTGGCTGCGGCGCAACCAGGGTCTGATTATTGTTCGGGCTCACTCCCATTCGAGGGCTCCCTTCTTCCACTCATAGATAAAGCCGATGGTCAGGACGGCAAGGAAGACCATCATGGACCAGAAACCGAACCAGCCGATTGCACTGAAGGAGACAGCCCAAGGAAACAGGAATGCGACTTCAAGGTCAAAGATAATAAAGAGAATCGACACCAGATAGAACCGGATGTCAAACTTTACGCGGGCGTCGTCAAACGCATTAAAGCCGCACTCATAGGCAGAAAGTTTTTCTGCATCGGGAGCTTTAAAGGCCACAGCAAAGGGAGTCACCAAAAGAGCAATCCCGATGACCATCGCAATTGCGATGAAAACCATGATCGGGAGGTAGGAACTGAGGAGTTCAGTCATCGTATCCATCCTTGCTTGTCATCACGCCGAGCGACGTACACGACCAGAACCGACAAGCCAAAAAGACTGTTGCAACGACCCGTTGGTTATCGCAGCCTGAGCACTTGCGCAAGACCGCTAACAGCTTTTCGCACATGCACACCAAGACTTTACTGCATAAATTTCAAAACCGGAATCTATGAACGCAAAAAAAGCCGCAACGACCGCAAACACGGCCCGAAACGCAAAAAAATCATACAAATTGCAGCAGGATTTTTTGACCCAAGCGGGACAAACCGACGCGACAAAACGACGCGGCACAAACTCCAGAAAAACACCAGGGTGGAGGCATTGGAGAGGATTGGCGCGAGTGACGGGGCTCGAACCCGCG
>DNPN01000148.1:0-3845 GCA_003501385.1 Rhizobium sp.
TGTTGCTAAGAGCGATGTTATTTTTTTTTTTTCAAGCAGAAGACGGCATACGAGATACATCGGTGACTGGAGTTCAGACGTGTGCTCTTCCGATCTTCGTTTGTCTTTTCGGGAAAACCGGATTCCACTTTTCCCTGACAAACTCTAGATAGCGCCGTTGGTTCGCATGAGATGGGGGGAATATGAAACACGTATAAAGAGCGACAGCACTGCGCGCCGTTCAGGGGCCGGTTTTCTCACCGCTTGGCCCTGGAACTGACTGCCCCTCGACGATTTTCACGGCAGGCTTGAGCTTTAGATTGCCGCCGCCATCGCGCGCCTCTTCCTTGCCGAGATAATCCAGTTGCTCCACCAGCACTTCGGCAACAAGGTCTTCACCTGCGCGCTTATTGATGTCAGTTTTGATGGTATTGCGGAACCCATCGAGGTCCAGCTTTACCGTCTTGGACATATCAATCATTTTATTGCCGACCAGCAGCGTGAACAGTTCGTCCGTCATCAACGCCGTCGCCGATAGCTTGATGGCTTCGGCCTTTTCCTTCTCAACCATGAAGGAAAAACGCCCCAGAAAATAGCCTTTCACAGCCCCGTTTTCGAACACGGGCACCGTGATCGGCTCCCCGCGCACCAATTCTAGCGCTGGCTTTTTGGCAGACCCATCATCCACGGGAGCAGGTGCCGTGGCCATCTGCACCGAAAAATAAACGGCAATCAGCGTAACAAAACAGGCCCAAACACCGGCTATAACAATCTTGACCATCAATTTTCCCTGACGAGAAACTGTTCCTGGCAGTAGGTGCCATCACCATCCGCTTCTTGCACAGCGTTGCGCAGAATGTCGGCCACAGCACGCACCGCATGCAAATGCGCTTCAACCCGGCGTGCATTCAGCGCCAGCTTTTTCTTCAGATCATGCATCTGCTCAACGTAATTGACCGCGATTTCCTTCGGATCCGTATCACGGAACAGCATGGTTAATTCATAAAGGCAACGACTCTTGTGCGCGTTTGATACTTTCAGATCAAATTCTGGATCTCTGCCAATCCGAACATTCTCATTGTCGACAATCATTTCGAGTCGACCGAGAACGGTCTTGATCCGGTAGTCGTTGGACACATGTTCCATGAAAAATTCGATCCTTCAAAGCCTCGCATGCTGCGCGTCCTTAACCGCGCAACATCGAAGTGTTATAATGTGATGAAAGCGACGTGACGCTCAATGTTTTAAGATTGTCCTGACGCAAGAAAGCGACCTCGACATGCCAAGGTCGCAAAAGACGTCTCCTTGCACGCCAAATTATGACGTGCTGGTTCCCGTATTCGTGACCGAGTTGGACATATAAACCTGCCCAAGCTTATTCTTGTCTGTCTCATTGAAGCCCAGCGTTTTACGCTCTATCTCGTCCAGACGCATCTGAGAGAGATTTTTGTCAGCGGGGTTGGTTGTGATGTTTTGAGCACCCTTGTTTCTGATCTTGGCCAGTTCTTCAGAATACATCTGCTTGGCAATACCAACACCACCACGCTCCGAAATCGTATTGCCGATCTGTTCCGCCATCATGCTTTTCCAGATCTCGCCAGCATTGCCTTTGCCATAGATCGCTTCGCTGTCTTTTGGCAGCATGCCGGAAATGAAGTTCTGCAACACCACGCCTTCATAATCACGGTATTGCTTGGGAATATCCTGAACCTTGATCGCGTTTGTTGCACGATTTGCAAGGCCAGCGCTATTGGCCGCATTGTTCATCGTGTTCATTGCAACCTCAAAGCCTGCGCTCTTCTCATTCAGGCGCGATGCCTGAAGATTTGCCTTGGCTGTTTGAAGTTTTTGCTGTGCCTCGGCCATGGTGGAAGGATCCGCCGCCCGCACGACATCCATAACCAGGTCACTTGAAGGAGAAATTGCCACCGTATTCGTCCCCTGAAAATCAAACTGGTGCCTGCATGCCCTCAGATTTCCCGTAAACCTGAAAGGTGAGCTATCGCTTTGTTGCCGTTTGCTTTTCAAGAAAAGTGGATTGTACTTTTCTTTCACAAATCACAACATCGCTGCACAGGACCAAGTATCACTCTTGAACCTTGCTGGAGGCTGGCGTTGCGAATGTCAGATCAATTAAGTCTTGAAGCGCATTGTCCTCAGCCTCGCGATCTTCATGGTCGCGGGCCTCAAGCATTTTTTCCTCCAGACGCTCGGCCTTGGTGCGTTGACGCAAAACAACGTTTTCCTGCACCCGCTGCACGTCCGCCATGCGCCGATCATCATTGCTCAGTCTGGAGAAACGCTCTGCATAAGATTGCGAGAACAGGCGATGCACCGGGTCCATGGAGCCAAGCGCCTCGATCACCCGGTCCAGACCGGCCGAAATTTCCTGCCGCTGGCGAGAGGTGTCGGCCAGATCCAGCTCGGCCATCTTTTCCATGTGGCGCTGTACCGCCACCAAACGTTTCAGTTTTTGGGATTTCTTGGCTGGTCCCATCACAAAACCTCGTCAGTTGCCAAGCAACATGGGCATGAACGCGATTGCAAACTGATGCATCATAGCCCCCAGCGACCAATAGACCAACAATAGGCCGCCTGCGATCAGGTAAGGAGCGGAAATATAATAAACAGGCATCTGGGCGGCCAGCTTGTTCACCAGGCCGACACCAATATTGAACATCAAGCCATAGATGATGAAGGGGCTTGAGAGCCGCAGCATCAGAAAATAGGTCTTGCTGATTGTATCGGTCAGCGTAATCAGCATTTTCTGGCTGTTGGGCACCCCTCCCATGGGCATCACCGTGTAACTATCAACCAACACCCGAAATACGACATGATGAAAGTCCATGATGAACAGCATCATCAACCCGCAAAAGCTGATCATGTTGGTCATCTGATTTTCGCTGGTATCTTCCAAGACATCCGGCGCGGGCGTGGCGTTGAAGCCAATCATCATGGTCAGGATTGCGCCGGCAAACTGCAAGCCGAGTGTGAAAAAACGGGCGATCAGACCAAACATCGTGCCGATCAGCGTTTCAGTGACAATCAGGGCGATAAAGACAACCCCGCCGCCGGCCACCTTGGGATAGACCGTATCCCACAACAGCGGCATGCAGGACATGGAAACAGCCAGAGCCACAAGAACGCGCAACTGCGACGGGATGCGCGCCGATGAAAACCCCGGCAACGCCATGAAACAGGAACCAATGCGGCAAAAAACAAGAAACAGTGCAAGCACTGTTCCCTGTGGGTCCGTGATCATGAAATGGATCCCAGAATCTTGATTTCGATACCCTTTGCGAGTTCAACGTGAGACAGCACGGGCAAGGTTGCAAACAATCGTTCTATAATCATGCGCACATAAGAGCGCGTTTCTGGCGACGTGACAAGAACGAATGGCAGGCCGCGATCCATGAACTCACGGATTACTTTTCCGGCCTGCTCGCTAAACTCTTCCAGTGAGCGCGGATCGATATCAAACTCGACCACTTCACCCTTATTGTCGCGCTTCAGAGCCTGGTGGAATGCCAGATCCCATTTGCTGCCAAGACGCAGAACACGCAGCACACCATTGTCCGTCAAATCGCCGCAAAGCTGCTGCGCCATGCGCACACGCACGTGCTCAACAATCTGCTCGGTCTTGCGAACATGCGGAGCAAGCTCGGCAACCGCTTCGAGAATCAGATGAAGGTTGCGGATGGAAACACGTTCCGCCAACAACAGTTTCAGAACCGCCTGCAGACCAGAGTAGGACATATGCGATGAGCAAATTTCATCCGCCAGCTTTTTATATTCGGGATCCAGTCGATCAATCAGGATCTTCACGTCCTTATAGGACAATAGCTGCGGCAGGTTGTTGCGGATCA
>DNPN01000148.1:4061-4440 GCA_003501385.1 Rhizobium sp.
AGGATCTTCACGTCCTTATAGGACAGAAGCTGCGGTAGATTGTTGCGAATAACTTCGCTGAGGTGGGTCAGCACCACAGAGACGTTATCAATTGGATGGAAGCCTTCGCGTTTCAGATCTTCCGTGAAAGTTTCCATGATCGAGACCGCTGGCATGCCGAAGGCGGGTTCCCGAATATCATCGCCCGGAATCCGGGGTTTACGTCCATTGCCGGTGACAACCAGCACTTCACCCAGACGCAGGATATTGGACGCAATGGTCGTGCCATGAATACGGATGTGGTAGGACTTGTCGGAGATGCTGATATCGTCTGATACCTTGATTTCTGGCACGACGAACCCGTATTGGCTGGCGAATTTCTTGCGCATCTTGCCAACGC
>DNPN01000148.1:4692-5253 GCA_003501385.1 Rhizobium sp.
TGCGCATCTTGCCAACGCGGAAGGCCAGTTCCTGATGCGAGCCAAGCAGACGGGTGGAGACCAGCTTGCCAAGTGCCAGCTCGATTTCTGCGGTCTTGAGCACACTCTTGACCGAATCACGATCCGCTTCCTGAATCTGGCTGACTTTCTGCTCTTCCATCTCGCGCTGCACAAGGTTTGCAGCTTCCAGCTGGCGTGGAATATACCAGCTACCAAAGGCCATCAGACCGCCCAGCGTGGCAAAAGGCAACAGTGGCAGGCCAGGAATAATGGCCAGCAGAAACATCAAGCCTGCAGCCACCGTCAGCGCGCGTGGATAACCACTCAGCTGATTGAGAACCGCTTCATCGGCGGAACCGGCGTTGCCACCGCGCGTCACCAGCAAGCCTGCGGCCAGCGATACGATCAGGGCCGGAATCTGCGAAACAAGACCGTCGCCAACCGACAGCTTGACGAACACATCCGCCGCTTCGCCAATCGGCATGCCGTGACGGAAGTAACCAATGATGATAACGCCGAAAATATTGCTGGCCGTCACAAGCCAGCCGGCAATCGCGTCGC
>DNPN01000294.1 GCA_003501385.1 Rhizobium sp.
TGCCGATGGAGGTCAAGCAGAAATATCCCATGCCAAAAGGCACCAATGCCGGATGGGAGTTCAAGGCGCAGGTGCGCCCCTCCACCGGCACGCCGGATAACAAGGAAAGCTACCAGATCACCCGCCCAATGATGGAAGGCCTGTGGCCCACCGAAGAGGAATTGCCGAATTTCAAAGAGAATATGCTGCGCTTTGAGCGGCAGAACTGGCATCTTGGCATGCGCATCCTGTCCTGCTTCGCCCTCAAGATGGGCTTTGCCGAAGATTTCTTCACCAAAGCGCATGATCCATCCTCCAGCCACTACCAATCGACCCAGCGGCTGATCCATTACATGTCGATGGAAGATGCCAAGCCTGAGGATTTTCAATTCTGGCGCGCCGGTGCCCATTCGGATTTCGATTGCCTCACCATCCTGCACCAAAAGGAAGGCGAAGGCGGCTTGCAGGTTTGCCCCGGCAAGGATGCCGCCTCTGGAGAGTGGACGGATGTGCCACCGCAAAATGGCTATATCACCTGCAATATCGGCGATATGCTGATGCGCTGGTCTGATGATCAATTGCAATCAACCCTGCATCGTGTGCGCATGCCGCGCCCCGATGAATATCTTGGTCGGCGTCTGTCGCTGCCCTTCTTTTGCCAGGCAAACCGTGATGCCATCATGCAGGGACCGCTCGGCACCTATGAGGCCATCACGGCGGGCGATTATCTGACACAGCGGATCAACGCCAATTTCGCCAAGAAGTGATGTTGTCCATGCAAACCACGCTGCTTGTGGAAGCGCGCTCCAGTTTCACCGGTCAAGGCCATTTGCTCATTCGCCATGCGCGTGTGCCTGCAACCTGCCTTGGCGGCGGCATCCCTCCGGGTGCCGCAATTGACCGCGACGGCAGCGCGCTTGTCGATGTTTTGCTGCATGGTGAAGATATTGCTGCGGTCTTTGCCGCTGGCAGAGGTGTCGCCGACCATATGATTGATGTTGAAGGCAGGCATCTCTGGCCGCTCCTGCTGGATATTCATGCCCATCTCGACAAGGGGCACACGGTTGGCCGTGCCCCCATCTCCGACGGAACGCACCCAAGCGCAAGGGCCGCCACAACAGCCGACCGTATCGCCCATTGGCGTCATGACGATCTGGTGCGACGGATGGAATTTGGCCTGGCTTGTGCTGACGCCCACGGGGTTGCCGCCATTCGAACCCATCTCGACAGCCATGAAGGACAGGCGGAAACCACCTGGGCAGCCTTTGCGCAGGTGCAGCAGCGCTGGGCGGGCCGCATCGCCTTGCAAGCAGTAGGGCTTGTGCCGCTGGATGCCTATCGCACCGATCATGGCAAAAGGCTTGCCGATTTGATCGCCAGTCACTCAGGCGGGCAGCCAAGTTTACTGGGCGGCGTCACCCGCGCCTCTGGCGGCACGCACGGCGATGGGCTGGACGATCTTGATGCGCTGCTGGACACCCTGTTTCGATTGGCCCGCGAGCGCAATCTGGATATTGACCTGCATGTGGATGAGGCCGCCAAAGCCGATGCCTTGCCGCATGTTGCTAAGGCCACCATTCGCCATGGCTATGAGGGCCGCGTCACCTGCGGGCATTGCTGTTCGCTGGCGCTGTTGCCAGAAGAAGACCTGCGTGAGCGGATTGCCCTTTTGGTGGATGCCGGGATTTCCATCGTCACCCTGCCAACCGTTAACCTCTACCTGCAAGGGCGCGCAGACGGCATCACCCCGCGCTGGCGCGGCGTTACACCCGTCAAAGAACTTCGCGCTGCCGGGATACGAGTTGCCGTGGCGGGCGACAATTGCCGTGATCCGTTTTTCGCCTATGGCGACCATGATATGGTTGATACGTTTCGCCAATCCGTGCGCATTCTGCACATGGATCATCCTTATGGAGATGCGCTTTCGCTGGCAACAACAGAACCCGCCGTGATCACGGGCTTTGACGCTGGCACGATTGGTGCTGGCCGAAAGGCTGATCTGATGCTGTTTGAAGCTTGGAGCATGGATCAGGTCATCGCCCGGCCGCAAAGCGACCGGATCGTCATTCGGTCTGGCAAAATCGCAGAGACCACGCTGCCGTCTTATCGAGCATTTTCCCAAGACAATCTGTCGGGTTCCAATCAAACCTGACAGACACTTGGTGTTGATAGCCAGATAAGATCAGGCGTGAAACGATGGCAGGATCATTACCACCCAGCTCAAGCGTAATGCGCTTCAGATTGCCAGATGCCCCGTCGCTGCGGGATTGTTCCAGTACCCTTTGGCCACCAAAGGGCCGCGCACCCGAATTCCTACTGCCAGCGCTCGCGCAACAACCGGCGCAAACCGCCTCGACAATATCGCCAATGGCGCAGTCCAACGCAATCAAAGTGCCGTTGGCGGGAGCGCGGATCACATGCTCCATTTTTATGGCTTCCATGATCAGAATTGGCTCGCCACGCAGCATTTTTGTTCCGGAAGCAGCAAGAAGCTGCTGGATGGCACCGGGCATCGGCGGTTTCACATGGCCGCCCCATCCTGAGCTGATGTCTCCCCGGCGAAGGGATCATGGTAATGCAGCCTGCGCACCCCATGAGCGGTGGAAATTTCCACCATACGCCTCATCCATGCCGCAGACACAATCTCCTTGCGATCACCGTAAAAAATGTCCATGCGGCCATCCGCGTCATTCACAGCCGCCGCCAACCGGGCCGCCGCGCAGATACGTTCACGCTCCACCTCTGACAGGCTCGGGGATGGCGCTTCCTCAATCACCTTCTGATGGCGGCGCTGCAGGGTGCAATCTCGCTCGAACAGCGACACCACATTGCCATGGGTATCGCCAAACACCTCCACCTCGATAGGGCGCGGACGCTGAATGAATTTTTCAATCAGCACATGATCATTGCCAAACGACGCCATGGCTTCGCACTTACTGCATAATTCCTTCAATCGGAATCGATTTGGGGAGAAAATTATGCAGCAGATATAAAGAACTACAGCGAACCTTTGTGCGCCATAGATGAAGC
>DNPN01000116.1:0-13181 GCA_003501385.1 Rhizobium sp.
GGATGAACCCATAGAAGCCCGCGCTAAGGCAATCGCTGCGGTCTAGAGGCTGTCAGGTTCAGATTGAACCAGACAGCCTCTAGATTCTCTTGTTTTCGTTTGTCTTTTCGGGAAAACCGGATTCCACTTTTCCCTGACAAACTCTAACCTGCACATTTTTGAGTTAGGATCGAAGGGGCCGGTTGCCAACAGCCGGCCCCCTCGTCATTTATGAGTGTATTGGTTCCGCCGATTTTTCTGGTTTGATTTTTGCCATGGGGGGCTGCCGTTCGGCTGCGTGTTGCCAGACGCGCAGGAAGTTTTCGCTGTAAACGTCGATGATTCGCTCCTCTGGCCAGCCTGCATCCAGCATGTATTCCGTTAATCTGCTGAGGTCAGCACCGCTGTCCATGCCGGTTGGAATGCTGGAAATTCCGCCATCGAAATCACTGCCGAAGGACAGGTGCTTCCAAGGGTTTTCAACGACATTCATGCTGTCGATGAGGGCCGCAAGCCTCTCATAATAGCGCACCACATAAGCGAGGTCGGCATCCATATTGGGCCTGCCGTTTTTAAGGTAGGAATTCTGCAGGAAGTAGGGGGCAAGAATAACGCTGATACACCCGCCTGTCCGAACAATGGCGCGAATAGCGTCGTCGTTGAATGTTCGATCCAGATGGCGGGAAGGTCGTGTTTCATTGCCGTTTGTAATGGTGTGCGATGCGGCATGGGAGGCAAAGATGGGAACATTGCGTTGCAAGGCTATGTCGCATGTATCGAGAATGCCCTGGGTTGAGGTGTGACTGACATCCACCAGCAGACCAAGTTCTATACAGCGCACCACCAATTGTTTGCCAAAGGGCGATAGGCCTGCACTTTCACGCTTTTTCCACGGGTTTAGTGCGGCATAACCGGCTTGTGACATGTCCGTGTGGCTGAAGTGGTTGAGCGTGATATAGGCAGCGCCCGCGCTGACGAGATCAGATAGGCGGTTCAGCCGCATTGCCTCATGCTTTGCGCCTTGTGGTCCGAGAATATGCGCCCCTTCTGCCGCCAGAATGGCGCATTTTGCGCCATTCTGCTTGGCTTTTCGCACGTCTTCGACGCAACGTGCCAGCCGCAACATACCTCTGCTTTCGTCTGCGATTTTTTTGACGTAATCGACATGCGCAAGCCAGTTCTGCCACGGATCAAGCAAGGGGAAAGGAATGAGGTTTTCCCATAGGGCATGGGCGGCAAAACAGGCACCGCCATAACCGCCGTTGATAAAATCCGGTCCGCTCACATGCTCACAATGCGGCTTGTTTTTGCCCTTCGGCGCGGTCTTGCGGATCAACCACACAACAGCTGAGCGCTTTGTGGCTATCCAATCGCCCTTCCAGAAGTTGTAACCGGACAATCTAGAGAGATATAAGGAATCAAGATGGGTATCGATGGGGTAGGCGCGGGCGTGGATGCCCCTCGCGTCCTGTGCCGCGCGCGCGATGTCGCTGGGTGGAGTGCGGACCATGACTGTCTCCAATGGCTATTGTATCAATCAATTTTTAAAAATGGAGCGGCTTTATATCGAATAAAATGCAAACACCGTGCCAAGAGCTGCATCACGAAGATCGGAAGGGGAATTTGAAATCGGAATTGGCTCAGATGGTTTATAGATTACTTTTCATCTGGAATAAGATGGATGATGGCATTGCCATTTAACAAAGGTTGATCAAGCCGGAGTGGCAATCACGATGACCCTGCCAGTTTTCCTGGTCAGTCCTTTTTGATGCTCATGAGCATGTCCCACATATCCGCGCCTGTCTCAAACACCTTGGCGTTGGCGGCAAAGGCCTGCTCGGAGCTGATCAATCCTGTCATTTCCTGTAGTGGATCAACGTTGGATGTGTCGGCTGTTGCCGTGGGTGTATTCGATTGCGTGGTGCTGGCGGCAACGCCGGACGGACTGGTGGAAGCGAGATTGGTATTGAGGCGTTGGTAGCCGGGCGTGTCGGCATTGGCCACGTTATTGGCAATATTGGCCACCCGCTTTTGTTGGGCCAACATGCCTGAGAGAGCCGAGCCGTTAATGCCTGATATGCTCATCGCGATTGTCCTTCATAACCGACTTTGCCGATGGTAATCGGCGCGGCTTACAGAATTCTGAATGGTCACGGCTAACAGGATTTGAAAACCCAGCCTGCCATTGTGTTGACGTGATACAGTAAGCATGGAGACATCAACGCGGTGTCAGCTCAGATGCTGATATTGCTTGAAGAAATTCCATATCTCTACTGGCGTCTCAAAATCGCCGTTTCGACCGCCAAAATCTTGTCCATGGGTTGGCTCAGGATTGTTGGGATCAACAAGACGCGGCCAGCTGTGACCACCATTGTCAATCCGATAGAAGCGCACCCCGGTTCCGGTCTTGCATCCGGTCCAGTTGATCAGGCTGGCACGGGTATGGTCATTTTTGTTGAGGTGGGGCAGAGCGGTGATCTTGTCTTGTCCGGAGCAGCCGCCCTGCCGCCGCCAGTAATTCAGGGTTTCCGGTATCGAAACCAGCCTGGTGCTGCTCCAGATATGCCCGTCATAGAAGACGCTGTCGTCGCTGGTGCCGTTGATCATCATGGTTGGTATGAGGTGCGTGGGCTTGCAATCATCCATCTGCGCTTCGGTCATGGAACCGGCAATGGTGGCAATTGCCGCGATCTTATCGGAAAGTGCGCAGGCAAGCGTAAAGGTCATGAGGCCTCCTCTTGAAAACCCCGTAGCAAAAATTCTTTTTTTATCAACAAGTTTACGCTCAACCAGATCACTGATCATTGTCCGCAAAAAGCCGATGTCATCGACAGGCTGGTTGTTGATCAGCGGCATATTGCCGTTTGGCGCGCGCCCGTAATTCCACCGTCCATCAATCGCATCGGGATAGACAACAATAAAACCTTCCTGATCGGCAACCCTGTCAAAAAGGATGGCTTCCTGAAAACCCTTCGCATTGTCGCCAGAGCCATAGAGTGCGATCACCAGAGGAGCCGGGTGCCCAAGCGTTTTGATGGGCGCATGGACTATTGCGGTGCGGGTTACACCCTGCCACGTGTAGGAAAGTGTCTCATCTGCATAGGCTGATGCCAATCCGATTAGAAATAGAAACACAGTTGCGAAACTGAGTGGCGCTTTAAGCATCGTGAAGTCCCATTTCCTGCAACCTTTATGATTGTTTCCAATCAATGACATTTGTCAATCAATCTTCATGATTGCTGAGTGTGTCATTGAAATCAAAAAAACGGCTTACTCTGGCGGGTAGCTTTTGATGGGATTTCCAACACGGAAAGTTCATCAAGCGTGGTGTGACTCTTGGGGGCAAGCGCTTGTTTTTTAAATTCTGAGTGGCTAAGCCAAAATTTAAGCAAGCACGCCGGATCGGTTGAAAAATAGGTGACGGAACGATGAAAACGCATCGTTTTCAACTATAGCCATTCACAAGATGGCATTTCAAGATTGAGAGAGTTGCGTGATATGATTGATACCGTTTCGGCGGGAAGCGCTGTTAAATGTCCGGCCCAAGCGTCGCCTCAGCTGAGCCGGTTTTTGCAAAAGCGCCTGCCTTTCGATTGGCGTTTTCCATTGGCCGCTGTTTTAACGGGTCTTCTTGCTGGTTTGGCTGGCATGGTGTTGGCGCTGGCGCTACATGCCATACAGCACATTGCGTTTGGCTATAGTCTTGATGCTGTGATCGGACATATCAGCTTTCTGGAAGGGGTTCAGGCCGCGGAACCCACTCGGCGTCTTGCTGTGCTGCTTACCTGCGGTGTTGTTGCAGGCGTTGGCTGGTGGCTGGTCTATCGCTTTGGTCGCCCGCTTGTGGCTATTCGCAAGGCGGTGGCAAATCCGGAAATGGAAATGCCGTTCTTTGCCACACTGGGGCATGCTTTGCTGCAAATCATCACGGTTGCCCTTGGATCGCCCTTGGGGCGCGAAGTGGCACCGCGTGAGGTGGGGGCTCTTTTGGGCGGCTATTTTGGCAGAACTCTTGGCCTATCGCTGGAGCAGGTTAAAATCCTGATTGCCTGTGGCGCAGGTGCTGGTCTGGCGTCGGTGTATAACGTGCCATTTGCGGGTGCCTTGTTTGTGATGGAAGTGCTGCTGGTCACGTTCAGTGTACAAGTGGCGGTTCCGGCCTTGTTGACTTCGGCGATTGGTGCTTATGTGGCATGGCTCGGCCTTGGTGATGAATCCCAATATGTGCTGCCGCCGCTGAAATTTGGCGTGTCACTTGTGGCATGGGCGGCAATTTGTGCTCCGGTCTTTGGCGTGGCGGGCCATTATTACGGCCATTTGGCAGCATGGGCGCGCAAAGCCGCACCACGGCGTGCGTCTATTATTGTTTATTGTATCGTTGCGTTCGGCATGATTGGCCTGCTTGCAATGGCCTTTCCGCAATTGCCGGGCAATGGCAAAGGCCCAATTCAGCTGGGCTTGCGGGGTGATCTGTCCATCAATCTTGCCGTGACATTGCTTGTTTTAAAGCTGTTTGCCACCACGCTGAGTTTGCGTGCGGGCGCGGAAGGCGGCCTGCTGACGCCGGGCATGACAATCGGCGCATTGCTTGCCATCATTTTGGGCGCGGTGTGGAATATGCTGGGCTTTTTGTCTATCGCCATGGGGGCATTCGCGCTGATTGGTGCCAGTGCGTTTCTCTCGGTGTCGATGAGCATGCCGCTGACGGCCATTGCCCTCGCTTTTGAGTTCACCGGCGCAAACCACGATTTTTACATTCCGATTTTGATAGCGGTGTCGCTGGCCACGGCAACGGCGAAATGGATCAAACGGTAATTGGTGCCCGGCTCACGTCGATGAACGCGTGAGCCGGGGTATTTCATCGCTTATTCAGCCGCTTCCGCATATTCGCTCATCGGCGGGCAAGTGCAGACCAGATTGCGGTCGCCATAGACATTGTCCACGCGATTGACGGAAGACCAGTATTTGTCCACCCGGAACGCGCCCGGTGGGTAGCAGGCCTGATCGCGGCTGTAGGGACGATCCCATTCACCCACCAGATCTTCCACCGTGTGCGGTGCATTTTTCAGCGGGTTGTTGGTCTTGTCCATCCGGCCTTCTTCGATGGCGCGGGCTTCTTCGCGGATTGCCAGCATGGCTGTGCAGAAGCGGTCCAGTTCGGCTTTGGTTTCCGATTCTGTTGGCTCGATCATCAGCGTGCCGGCCACCGGCCAGCTCATGGTGGGGGCGTGGAAGCCGCAGTCGATCAGGCGTTTGGCAACGTCATCCACCGTTACGCCAGCGCTGTCGGCCAGCGGGCGGGTGTCGATGATGCACTCATGCGCCACCCGGCCAGAGGCCGAGGTGTAGAGCACATCATAGGCCCCGGTGAGGCGGGCGGCGATGTAGTTGGCATTCAGAATGGCAACCTTGGTGGCCTGTGTGAGGCCTTCGCCACCCATCATCAGGCAGTAGGACCAGCTGATCGGCAGAATCGAGGGTGAGCCGTAAGGCGCTGCCGAGACAGCGCCGGGGCGACCATCGGTTTCCACATGGCCGGGCAGGTAAGGAGCGAGATGGGCTTTGACGCCAATCGGCCCCATGCCTGGACCACCACCGCCGTGCGGAATGCAGAAGGTTTTGTGCAGGTTGAGGTGGGAAACATCCGAGCCAATATCACCGGGGCGGGCAATGCCGACCATGGCGTTCATATTGGCACCGTCGAGATAGACCTGTCCGCCGTGGGCATGGGTGATCTCGCAGATTTCCCGCACGGTTTCTTCAAACACGCCGTGGGTGGAGGGATAGGTGATCATGCAGCAAGACAAGTTTGCTGAATGCTGTTCCGCTTTGGCGCGGAAATCAGCCAGATCCACATCGCCATTGTCCAGCGCCTTGACCGGAACCACCAACATGCCCGCCATCTGGGCAGATGCCGGGTTGGTGCCATGCGCCGATGTTGGAATCAGGCAAACGGTGCGGTGCGTATCGCCCTTGGCAAGGTGATAGTTACGGATGGTCAAAAGACCCGCATATTCGCCTTGCGCGCCGGAGTTTGGCTGCATCGAAATGGCATCATAGCCAGTGACGGCGCAGAGCTTTTCCGAGAGATCGTCGATCATTTCCTGATAACCCAAGGCTTGATCGGCTGGGGCGAAGGGATGGATGTCGGAAAATTCCGGCCAGGTGATTGGCAGCATTTCGGCTGTGGCGTTCAGCTTCATGGTGCAGGAGCCAAGCGGAATCATCGCCCGGTCCAGCGCCAGATCACGGTCTGACAGACGGCGGATGTAGCGTGTCATTTCGCTTTCCGCCCGGTTCATGTGGAAGATCGGGTGCGTCAGGTATTGGCTGGTACGAAGCAGGCTGGTGGGCAGGCGATAATCCGGGGTGAAATCACCCACCGCGAAATTGCCGCCAAAGGCGCGCCAAACAGCTTCCAGCGTGGCAGGGCGGGTGCGCTCGTCCAGCGAGATGCCGATTTTTGTCGTGCCGACCTTGCGCAAGTTGACGCCTTCAGCCACAGCCGCCCGCAGGATAAGGCCCTGCATATGGCCGACTTCCAGCGTGATGGTGTCGAAGAAGGTTTCCGGCTCAATGGTAAAGCCAAGCTTTTCCAAGCCCTTTGCCAGCAGCACGGTTTTCTGATGCACCTGCTGGGCAATGGCCTTCAAGCCTTGCGGACCGTGGAACACCGCATACATCGAAGCCATTACCGCCAGCAGCACTTGGGCTGTGCAGATGTTGGAGGTGGCCTTTTCGCGGCGGATATGTTGTTCGCGAGTCTGGAGCGACAAGCGATAGGCGCGGTTGCCGCGCGAATCCACCGATACGCCCACAAGACGGCCCGGCATGGAGCGTTTGATGGCGTCCCTGACGGCCATATAGGCGGCGTGCGGTCCACCATAGCCGACAGGAACACCAAACCGCTGGCTGGAGCCAATCGCAATATCGGCACCCATTTCACCGGGTGATTTCAGCAGCAGCAGCGCCAGCGGATCAGCCGCCACGGCAGCAATGGCCTGTGCATTGTGCAGGGCGTTGATCAGCGGGGTAAAATCGCTGACATGGCCGTGTGTGCCGGGATATTGAAACAGCGCACCAAACACTTCGCCAGGGTTGAGATCGGTGAAGGGATTGCCGACCACGACCCCCCAGCCAAGAGGTTCTGCGCGGGTCTGGATGACGGCAATGGTTTGCGGATGGCAATTGGCATCGACAAAGAAGGCCTTGGCCTTGGATTTTGCTACGCGTTCGCTCATGGCCATGGCTTCGGCAGCAGCGGTTGCTTCATCCAGCAGCGAGGCGTTGGCAACGTCGAGACCGGTTAGATCGCAGATCATGGTCTGGAAGTTGAGCAGAGCTTCCAGGCGCCCTTGGGAAATTTCCGGCTGGTAAGGCGTATAGGCGGTGTACCACGCCGGGTTTTCCAGAATATTGCGCTGGATCACGGGTGGGGTGATGGTGCCGTAATAGCCCTGACCGATCAGCGAGGTCAAAGCTTTGTTCTTGTTGGCGGTTTCGCGCAGCTTGTCCAGCGCTTCGCGCTCGCTCATCGCCTTGCCCCACACCAGCGGTGCGGATTGGCGAATGGAGACGGGGACGGTTGCCGCAATCAGCCCGTCGAGGCTGTCATAGCCCACGACCTTCAACATCTCGTCCATTTCAGCCGGAGAGGGGCCGATATGGCGACGATTGGCAAAATCATAGGGCTGGTAATCGGTAAACTGAAATTCTGTGGGCGTGGTCATGCGATCAGCTCGTTGTAAGCGGCTTCATCCAGAAGGGCTGCGGCGTCAGCGGGGTTGGCCAGCTTCAGCTTGAAGAACCAGCCAGCGCCGCGCGGATCGGAATTGACCAAGGATGGATCATCAACAATCGCCTGATTGATCTCGGTGACTTCGCCATCCAGCGGACAATAAACGTCTGACGCTGCCTTGACGCTTTCAACCGTTGCAGCCTGAGCGTCTTTTGCAAACGTGGCTCCAATTTCCGGCAGCTCTACAAACACCAGATCGCCAAGCTGTTCGGCGGCGTGGGCAGTAATGCCAACAATGGCGATATCGCCTTCAATTTGCAGCCATTCATGTTCAGAGGTGAATTTCAACATGGGTCTCTCCGGAGATTTAGCGTTTGTAGGTGGGTGTAATGAAGGGAAGGGCGGCGACTGCAACAGGCAGATATTTGCCGCGTACTTCTGCAAAAAGCTGGGTGCCGACATTGGCGTGATGGGCACGCACATAGCCCATGGCAACCGGACCTTCGGCTGTTGGGCCAAAGCCGCCAGAGGTGACTTCGCCAACCTCAATCGTGCCTTCTGCATCTGCAAACAGTTTGGAATGGCCGCGCACCGGCGCTTTTCCTTCGGGCTTCAGGCCAACGCGGCGGCGTGAGGTTCCGTTGGCCAATTCCGCCAGAATGCGTGAAGCTCCCGGAAAGCCGCCTTCACGATCACCCCCAGCGCGGCGGGCCTTTTGAATGCCCCATTCAATCGCGCCTTCCACCGGGCTGGTGGTGGTGTCAATGTCGTTGCCATAGAGGCAAAGGCCAGCTTCCAGACGCAGGGAATCGCGGGCGCCAAGGCCAATCGGCTGACAATCGGGGTGATCCAGCAGTACCTTGGCCAGCGCTTCAGCCTTGTCCGCAGGCACAGAGATTTCAAAGCCATCCTCACCGGAATAGCCGGAGCGCGAGACGATGCAGAGCGTATCCAACAGCGGAATTTCGCGCACATCCATAAACTTCATGCCGGAAACACCGGCCCAAAGTTCGCCCAGAACAGCCTCGGCGCGTGGGCCTTGCAGCGCCAGAAGGGCGCGGTCTTCCAGAACCTCAATGGTGCAGCTTTCCGCAAGATGCGCCCGCATATGGGCAATATCGGCATCCTTGCAGGCCGCATTGACCACCACAAACAGATGATCACCGCGATTGGTGATCATCAGATCATCCAGAATGCCACCATCTTCATTGGTGAAGAAACCATAGCGTTGGCGACCTTCCTTCAGGCCCAGAATATCCACAGGCACGAGGCTTTCCAGCGCAAGTGCCGCATCTTCCACCTTGCCGGATTTTGCCCTCACGAGAACTTGACCCATGTGGGACACATCAAACAGGCCAGCGTTGGCGCGGGTGTGCAAATGCTCCTTCAACACACCAGCTGGATATTGCACCGGCATGTCATAGCCGGCAAAGGGCACCATACGGGCACCAAGCGACAGGTGAAGATCATAAAGGGGGGTATGTTTGAGGGCGAGATGGTCGTCCAAGAGGCGTCTCCACTGTCATGCGCAGCGCGCATAGGCTCAAATTCAGGCACGGCTGTGCCGGTTCATGAGCCCCCTCTGTCCGTTTGCCTGAGATTGTTATCCCTTCGGCGCGGCTTGGTTTTAAAATCAAGCCTCTCTCCAGAGTGCAGTCTAAGCCTTGTGGTCCATTTGCCTGAGAGTTTCCGGGGCGGTTGCTCCTTCGGCACCGGATTAAACCGGATTCTCCCTACAAGGTACATTGGCAATATCTGCTGGCACCATGTCTTGGCAAGGGGGGATGGTCGTTATCAGCCAAATATTTGTCGCGTTACAAGCACGGGTCATAAAACTATTGGTTTAGCTCTTCAGCCAGTTCCTCGGATTCGCGATAGGCTTTCTTGGTTTCTTCCAGACTGGCGCGGGGATATCTATGCTCTCCCGCTTTCATGAAGTGCAGGCCAATGGCGGTCGAATCGCGCAACGTCGCAATAGCGCTGCGAGTAATGCCTTCGGTTTTATTGATCTCTTTCTTGGTTTCAATTTGCTGGGCGATTTGCTCGACATAGTTGGGCCGCGATCCTTTCTGGACCGGTCTCAATGTATCGGTAATGTAACCAGCTGTTGTGGCCGAAACCGACAGCACTTGGGTCATGGTTGTCACCAGCTCTGTTCATCCAGCCTCATAAAAACACATTAAAATAGACATTTTCTTAAACCCACCCCATTGATTTTATGCAATTGTGCCATCTGGTTGTGGTTGCAGGACATTTTTTGTCAGTTAAGGTGTATTCTTCGTTGATTTTTCGGCCAAGGCCGGTTTTTTTGGATCTGTGGTTTCCCCTCACCATGAAAATACGCTAAAGCCTGCGCCAGAAGCAGAAACAGCCGCCGCGTGATGCGGCTTTTGGCTTTTTTGCACATTGAACAAGTCTGGCGCCGCTTGCGCCCAAGGGAACGAAAGACGTCCTTATGGCAGGAATAGAACATATCACCGTGGATGCGGATGAGGCGGGCATGCGCCTTGATCGCTGGTTCAAGATCCACTACCCGGGCCTAGGTTTTGGCCCTTTGCAGAAATTGCTGCGCTCCGGTCAGGTGCGCGTCGATGGTGGCCGCGTCAAGACCGATGCCCGCGTGCAGCCCGGTCAGGTGGTGCGTGTGCCGCCTTTGGATGTGGATGCGAAAGCTGCCAAAACCGGCCCGATCGGTATCAAGGATCTCAAGCATTCCGATGATGGCGAATTGCTCTCCAGAATGCTGCTGCATGAAGATGACAAGGTGTTTGTGCTCAACAAGCCTGCTGGCCTTGCCGTGCAGGGTGGTTCCGGCCTGACCCGCCATATTGATAAAATGCTCGAAGCGTGGACCAGCAAGAAGGGCGAAAAGCCCCGCCTTGTGCATCGTCTCGACCGTGATACCTCCGGCGTGCTGGTGGTGGCCCGCACCCGTGGTGCCGCGCAAAAGCTGACGGCTGCTTTTCGGGAGCGCGACACCAAGAAAACCTATTGGGCCTTGGTCAAGGGCGTGCCACGCAAGCATGATGATAAGATTTCCACTTGGCTGGTGAAAGAACAGACCGAAGACGGAGACCGCATGCGCATTGCCAAACATGGCGAAGATGGTGCCGATCACGCTGTGTCCTACTACCGCGTGCTGGAAACGGCTGCGCAAAGCCTCGCGTGGCTGGAGATGGAGCCGTACACGGGTCGTACCCACCAATTGCGTGTGCATGCCTTGCATATCGGCCATCCGATCATTGGCGATCCGAAATATTATGTCGATGATCCGAACTGGGATTTCCCCGGCGGCGTGCAAAAGCGCCTGCATCTGCATGCGCGCCACATCGATATTCCACACCCCAACGGCGGACGTTTGAAAATCACCGCGCCGCTACCGCCGCATATGGTGCAAACGTGGAATCTTCTGGGTCTGGATATGGAGAATGGCGGAGATCATGAATGAAGCTTGTTCTGTTTGACTGCGATGGCACGCTGGTGGACAGTGCTGGCACAATCCACGAAACCATGCGGCGCACATTTTTGTATTTCAACAAGCCGGAACCGGCTTTGAGCGCCACCAAGAGCATTATGGGTCTGACTCTGGACATTGCCATTGCCCGCATGGACGGCAAGCCGCATGTGGATGATGAAGCCATTGCCATGACGGCGCATTACAAATCGCTGTTTACTGAAGTGCGGCAAGCGCCTGATTACAAGGAAGCACAGCTGTTTGATGGTATTCGGGCTATGGTGGAGCGTCTGGCGGCGCAGGATGATATTCTGATTGGTGCCGTGACGGGAAAATCAAGGCGCGGTCTGGATAGTATTCTGGATGTGCATGGCTTTCGTGCGCATTTCATTGTGTCGCGTACCGCCGATGATTGCCCATCAAAGCCGCATCCGGCCATGGTGACAGAGTGTTGCGATGAGGTGGGCATGCTGCCCAGCCAGACCATTGTGATTGGCGATGCCATTTATGATATGCAAATGGCCAAGAGTGCAGGCGCAACCGCCATTGGCGTCAGTTGGGGCAGTGCGACGGTAGAGCAATTGATGGCAAGCGGAGCCGATGCGGTGGTGCATCAGGCTGATGCCTTACTTGATCATATTCTGTGAGTGATGAGAGAATGCGTGATATTTTTGAAGGTCTTGCGCCCGAAATGAGTGATCCCGATCCGGTTCGGCGGGCGCAGATTCAAATGAAAAAGCCGTTGCCAAAACGGTTTTATACGGAAGCAACTGTCGCAAAGGTGGATGGCGGCTTTGCCGTGTTGCTGGATGGCAAATCGGTCAAGACACCCTCGCGCCATGGGCTGGTTTTGCCAACGCACGCCGCAGCCGAGCTGGTGTGTGCCGAGTGGCAGGCGCAAGGCGAGTTTATTAATCCCGCTTCAATGCCCATCACCCGTCTGGCCAACACAGCGCTGGATGCCGTGGCGGTGAGCATGGGTGAGGTGCTCGACGATATCGTGCGGTTCAGCGGTTCGGATCTGCTATGCTATCGTGCCGATGGCCCGCAAGAGCTGGTGGCTCGGCAAAGTGCGCAATGGGACCCGGTTTTAGGTTGGCTGACGGATAACCATGGTGCCCAGTTTCTCCAGACCAGCGGCGTTATTCATGTGCAGCAGCCGCAAGATGCGGTGGATGCATTTCACCGTGCCGTGCAGAGCTACAACACTGTTTTTGCACTTGCGAGCTTGCATCTGATGACATCTCTGACCGGATCAGCCATTCTGGCGCTGGCTTTGGCAGATGGCCATCTTTCGTTGGAACAAGCATGGACCTTGGCGCATCTGGACGAGGATTGGACGGATGAGCACTGGGGCACAGACAGTGAAGCTGAGGCCCGGCGCAAGGCACGGTTTGTGGATATGCAAGCCGCCTATCGTGTTTTGAGAGCAGCTTTTGATTGATTTTTTCTTGAATTTCAAGAAAAGGCTATCTTTGAATTTTAAAGTGGTGAGGTGCTATGCTGTCGTGCCTTTTTCGAATTTCGGTGTTTTGTGCCGTATCGCTTCTGCTGCCCGGATGCTTTATGCACCTGTTTGAGCCGAAGCCACGACAGTTCTATTATGATGTGCGTGCCGCCGTTGTTATGGCCGGTCCCGATGTGCCACTTCCTTTGGTGCAAGGGGTGGAACGGCGCGTTTCAGATGCAGTTGCTGCAACAGTACGCACAGAGGTTTTGCCGAGAGTCGTCTTGACAGTGCGGCTGGACAATGTGGCCACGTCTATTGGACTGGATAAAAACAAGAACGAGGTTGAGGTGAAGGTTACTGCCGCATCGGTCGATACGGGAGCCGTGGTTTCGGAGGGTGACTTCAAGGTTCTTACGGAAACCACTGCTCCATCACTTGCAGCTGAAAGTCTGGCTGAAGAGGTGGCAGCGCGTGTCCGCTCTCTGTTTTGGCTCCAGCGGCCTGCTGCACGCTAGAGTTTGTCAGGGAAACGTGGAACCCGGTTTTCCCGAAAAGACAAA
>DNPN01000116.1:13427-23772 GCA_003501385.1 Rhizobium sp.
TTCCCGAAAAGACAAACGAAAACGAGAAAATCTGGAGTTTGTCTCGCTCAATCTGAACCTCACTGACCCTAGACCGGGGAATCGGGTTTTCGAGAAATCGCGCCTGCCAATCTGCAGGGTCAGGTTGAATGGCGCTATGCCTTGCAATGCTTCATCACCCGCTCGTCCGACATTTGGTTTCCCCTGTGCCGGAACCGATACGTTGTTCTGTATAATGATGTATTTTATCATTTCAGAATTGCTATTGCAGGTATAGTGCGTAATTCTCCTTCTACTCAATGGGGTTTGGGTGACTCCCCATTGGCGTTTTCATGCCGGGGTTTGTCTTTGGATAAGGCACCTTTGGATTTTAAGGGGGATCTATGAATTTTCAAAGTGTTTGCCGGGTGGTGATGGCGAGCGCGATCAGTGTATCGCTTGTCGCGCAACACGCCTTGGCACAGACCGCAGAGCCCGTGGCGGATGCGGCAGCACCGGCTCCTGTGACTGCAATTCCTGCACCGGCTGTTGCAGCGCCAAATGATCAGCAATGGCAGCAGGAACTGGCCGTTTGGCAAGCAGCGTCGTCTGGCAATACGCCCGACGAGTACAGGGCCTATCTTCGGTCTTATCCAATGGGCAAGTTTGCTGATATTGCCCGCAGCCGTGTGGCCGCTGCAACGCCTGTGGCGGCACCTGTTGTTGCGCCAGCGCTGGCACCTGTTGTCGTTGAAACGCCGCCACCGCCGGCATTTTTGCCCGGTACGCCCATGACGGAAGATGGTCTTCTCGATCGCGTCATGCGTCGCGAAGTACAGGGCCGTTTGACATCGCTGGGTTTTATCACGGGCGGTGCGGATGGTGTGTTTGGCGACCAGACTCGCACCGCACTCTCGCGCTGGCAGGCGGCCATTGGCGCGCCTGCGACCGGATATTTAAACTATGAGCAATTCCAGCGCCTGCGGCAGGATAGCCAAGGTGCTTATGAAGCATGGCTCAATGAGCAATTGGCAGCACGAAAGCGCGTTGTGCGTCGCCCAGACCGGGTGTTGGAAGGGCGCGTGCCAAACAACAACGATGATGCGGCTGGGGCATTGGCGCTTGGCTTGATTGGTGGTGCTCTGATTGGCGGCGCGATTGCGGGTGGCGGTGGTGGTCGTCATCACGGCGGTCCTGGTCCAGGGAGATGCCGTCCCGGTGGGCCGTGCCGTTAAACGTCTAGAGTTCGTCAGGGAAAAGTGGAACCCGGTTTTCCCTTAAAGACAAACGAAAACAAAAGACTCTAGAGTCTATCTGGTTCAATATGAACCTGACAGACTTTAAACGTCTGGCGCGTTGTGATGCTGATAGCGATGGTTGCGTGATTGACATATTTTTGTCTTGAGCATAACCATGAACGTGGATGGTTTCTGCCGCAAAGAGGTTTGGGGCGGAAAGCAAAAGGGAATGCGAAGGTGTGGACCCATTTAGGGCACACCAAACGCAGCCGACCCCGCGACTGTAGAGCAGCGAGGGTTTTTCATCCGGTTTGGACAGACCCTGTATGGCGGGCCACATGGTGTGGCCGATGTGGGGGATTGAAGAGCCGGAAAAGCCACTGGAGTGGCAAAGCGATGTGCCGGGGTTGGACGCCTCTTTATCTACGAATCGTCCGCCTTTTCGCTTTTGCCGCATGCTCCGGGAAGGTGAGGAAAATCCGTGAACCGACCTATCGAGGTTGGTTTGACACTGTGAGCCAGGAGACCTGCCGTCCGTGACGGGCATTGTGCCCAATGGGGGGAGAAATCCCCGACGCCAGCACGGAGGTTGTCGTGGCGCAACAGATTTTGAATGGGGCCTGTTGGCTCCAACAACGGGCGTATTCTACGCTTCAAATCCCTTCTCTTGCTGTGAAGGGAGCGATTTCATGGTGATGTTTTCCTCATCACGGGTGATTGCAATTGGCTTTGTATTTCTGGCCATTGCCGCCGTGGTGTTTGCCGCATGGCCGCGCCGCCACGAACAAGCTGCCGTTCCAGCACTGTTTACACCGCAGGCAACTGTCGCCCCGGCATCATCCGGCGCGTCCACCTTTGGTGGATCGGTTGCGAAAAGCAGGCCGGATATTCGCGCAAGCGGGCTTTATTCGGCCCCGGTGAGCGGCAACTGATCCATGACCGGTGAAAAATTAAAAAGCACCTTCGTTCTCGGAGGCGCGCGGTCGGGCAAATCCCGTTTTGCTGAAAATCTCGCCCATCAAAGCGGTCTGGAACTGCATTACATCGCCACGGGTCGCGCCTGGGATGATGAAATGCGTGCCCGCATTGCCGCGCATCGAGAGGATCGCGGGGCACTCTGGACCACCCATGAAGAACCGCTGGCTTTGGCCGCAACGCTTCAGCACATTGATGCGTCGGGTCGGGTGGTGCTGGTGGATTGTCTCACGCTTTGGCTTACCAATCTGATGATGGAAGAGGGCAAAGATGTTGCAGCAGAGTCTGCAGCTTTGGCGGCACTTTTGCCCACGCTTTCGGCCTCTATCATCCTTGTTTCCAACGAAGTCGGCCTTGGCATTGTGCCAGAAAACAAGATGGCGCGGGAGTTTCGCGACCACACTGGGCGGCTTCATCAATTGATCGCGGCTGAGGTCGCGGATGTCTATTTTGTTGCGGCTGGTTTGCCGCTGAAAATGAAGGGTTAAATCCATGTTGCAGCAAAAAATTCCAGCCACTGTGATCACGGGCTTTCTTGGCTCTGGCAAAACCACCATTATTCGCAATATGTTGATGAATGCGGGCGGTAAGAAAATCGCGTTGATCATCAACGAGTTTGGTGATCTGGGCGTGGATGGCGAGGTGCTGAAGGGCTGTGGTGCCGAAAACTGCACCGAGGATGACATTATCGAGCTGACCAACGGCTGCATCTGCTGCACCGTGGCAGATGATTTTGTGCCCACCATGCAAAAGCTGTTGGCGCGCGACATCAAGCCCGACCATATTGTGATTGAAACCTCTGGTCTTGCCCTGCCGCAGCCTTTGGTGGCGGCGTTCAACTGGCCGGATATTCGCACCCGCGTCACCGTTGATGGCGTCATCACCGTGGTGGATAGCGCCGCAGTGGCCGCTGGTCGTTTTGCCGATGACCATGACAAAGTGGATGCCCAACGCGAAGAAGACGACAGCCTTGATCATGAAAGCCCGATTGAGGAATTGTTTGAAGACCAGCTTACGTGCGCCGACCTGATCGTGCTGAACAAAACCGATTTGCTGGATATGGATGCTATTGCCCGCGTGCGCGAAGAAGTTTCCAGCCGCATTGCCCGCAAACCTGCGATGATTGAGGTGAGACACGGGCAGGTTCCGTCCATGGTGTTGCTGGGCATTGGTGCGGGATCTGAGGATGACATCGACAACCGCAAATCCCATCATGAGTTGGAGCATGAAGCGCTGCACGAAAACGGCGTGGAGCATGAACACCATCACGACCATGACGAGTTTGAGAGCTTTGCGGTGAAGCTTGCTTCCATCTCCGATCCGTCTGGTTTTGTCGATCGGCTGAAACCCGTGATTGAGGCGCATGATGTGCTGCGGCTGAAAGGTTTTGTGGATGTGCCAGGCAAGCCAATGCGGCTGGTGATCCAGGCTGTTGGATCGCGCATTGACACCTATTTTGACCGTCCTTGGCTTGCTGGCGAAAAGCGCGAAACCCGTTTGGTGGTGATTGGCCTGCATGATTGGGATTTTGGCGCAGTGGTGGAAGCCGTTCAGGCTGCGGCATAATCCATGCATCTTCTGATCGCCCAGCAAGGCTCGATTGTGGATGGAAATGAAGCGATAGACCTTGGCCAAACGCCGGGGGATATCCTGTTTTTATCGGCTGCGGACACCGAGCTTTCGGCTTTGGCCTCTACGCTTTCACGGCGGGAGGGCAAGCCCGAATGGCGGCTGGCGAGTTTGATGGCGTTAAAGCACCCGATGTCGGTGGATACCTACATTGAGCGCACAGCGCGGCACGCCAAGCTTATTGTGGTGCGGGCGCTGGGCGGGGCGAGTTATTTCCATTATGCACTGGAAGCGCTGCACGCCTGCGCTGTCCGTTCTGGTGCAGCGATTGTTGTGCTGCCAGGGGATGACAAGCCAGATGCGGGTGTGGATGAATTTTGCTCTGTTGACGGTGCGGATGTTTCTGCGCTTTGGGCCTATTTGATTGAAGGTGGCGATCGCAATACCGCGCATTTTGTCGATTATGCCGAGTCAATGCTGACAGGGGCTGAAAAGCCGGAAGCGGCGGTGCAATTGCTGAAAGCCGGGCTGTGGTGGCCGGGGTGTGGGGCGATTGGGGTTGAGCAGTGGGTGGTTGAGGTCGGGGGTGTTCTTGCTCCACGGCCAACCGCTGCCATCTGCTTCTACCGCGTCCTTGTGCAAAGCGGCGAAACAGCTCCGGTGGAAGCGCTGATAGAGGCACTTCGGGCCGAGGGTCTGAACCCCTTGCCGGTCTTCGTTTCCAGCCTGAAAGACCCGGTTTCCATCGAGACGCTAGGATCAATCTTCCAGCAAGCCAAGCCCGATGTGGTGCTGAATGCTACGGGTTTTGCCGTCTCCGCACCGGGGTCTGAAAGCCCATCCACCGTGTTGGATGAGGGTGGCGCGGTGGTGCTGCAAACGCTGTTTTCATCGTCGCAACGTTCCATCTGGGAGGCATCCACCCAAGGGTTGACGGCGCGTGATCTTGCGATGAGCGTTGCTCTTCCCGAAGTCGATGGCAGAGTAATGACCCGTGCCGTATCGTTCAAATCTGCAGCTCGCTATGATGCGGGGGTGCAGACCAATCTGGTCAGTCACGAGCCGGATTTGGGCCGCATGCGCTTTGTGGCAAAGCTCGCGGCCAATTGGGCAAGGCTTCGCAACACACCCGCACATCAGCGCAACATCGCACTGATCATGGCCAATTACCCCAACCGGGATGGCCGTTTGGGAAATGGCGTCGGGCTGGATACGCCAGCAGGCAGCATGGAAGTTTTACGTGCGCTGGCAGCTGAAGGCTATAAAGCTGATGACTTACCAACCGACGGCGATGGTTTGATGACCGCCCTGATGGCCGGTCCAACCAATGCCGCAATCGATGGCCGTGTGATCCGCGAAAAGCTTTCCTTGAGTCATTACAATGCCTTCTTCGCCTCTCTTCCTGTTCAGATTCAAGATGAAGTGACCGCGAGATGGGGTGGGCCAGAGGCTGATCCGTTTTTTCTGAACGGTGGTTTTGCCTTGCCCTTGATGCGCTTTGGCAGAATCATGGTCGGCATTCAGCCCGCACGTGGCTATAATATTGACCCCAAGGAGAGCTACCACTCACCCGATCTTGTGCCGCCGCATGGCTATTTTGCTTTCTATGCTTATCTGCGTGAAGCCTTCCAAGCCCATGCGGTGATCCATATGGGCAAGCATGGCAATCTGGAATGGTTGCCCGGCAAAGCGATGGCGCTGTCTGAGAGCTGCTATCCCGAAGCCGTATTTGGCCCCACGCCGCATCTCTATCCCTTCATCGTTAACGATCCGGGCGAGGGAACGCAGGCCAAACGCCGCAGCAGTGCTGTGATTATCGATCACCTCACACCACCGCTGACCCGGGCCGAAAGCTATGGACCACTGAAAGATCTGGAAGCGTTGGTCGATGAATATTATCAAGCGACGGGAGGAGATCCGCGCCGGGTTGTGTTGCTGAAACGGCAAATTCTGGATTTGGTGCGTGATATCGGGCTGGATGAAGACGCAGGCCTTGCCAAAGCCGATGGCGATGAGGCGATCTTGATCAAGCTGGATGCCTATCTGTGTGATCTGAAGGAAATGCAAATCCGCGATGGCTTGCACATCTTCGGCGTGGCTCCTGAGGGACGGTTGCTGACCGATCTGGTGGTGGCACTGGCGCGGGTGCCGCGTGCTTTGGGGCAGGGAGGCGATGCCAGTTTGCAACGCGCTATTGCGTTGGATGCAGGTTTTGTGGTGCTCGATCCACTCGATTGCGTCTTTTCGGACCCATGGACCGACCCCAAGCCCGCCATCCTCAAAGACCTTATTGATGCCCCATGGCGCACCAAGGGTGATGCGGTGGAGCGCATTGAAGTGCTGGCCGCAAAACTGGTGTCGGGAGACATTGCCTGCCCGGCAGACTGGCAGAATACCCGCACTGTTTTGGATGAGATCCAAACGCGCCTGAAGCCCTCCGTGGTTCAATCCGGCCCGGCGGAGATTGCCGGACTGCTCAAAGGTTTGAGCGGCCAGTTCGTGCCCCCCGGCCCTTCGGGAGCGCCGACCCGTGGCAGGCCGGATGTGCTACCCACCGGGCGCAATTTTTACTCGGTCGATTGCCGCGCTGTGCCAACGCCTGCGGCCTATGAGCTGGGCCGAAAATCGGCTGAATTGCTGATTGCCCGTTATGTGCAAGACCATGGCGAATGGCCAACTTCGTTTGGGCTCACGGCTTGGGGTACCTCCAATATGCGCACCGGCGGTGATGATATTGCCCAAGCACTGGCGTTGATTGGTGTAAAGCCCGTTTGGGATCATGCCTCGCGCCGGGTAACGGGCTATGAAATCATTCCCCAAGCCAAGCTGGGGCGCCCAAGAGTGGATGTCACTTTGCGCATTTCCGGTTTTTTCCGCGATGCTTTTCCAGAGCAGATCGCCCTGTACGATAAAGCGGTGCGGGCCGTTGGGGCGCTGGATGAGGATGAAAGCGACAACCCGATTGCCGCTAGAATGCGGGTTGAGGCTTTGCGTTTTGAAGCACAAGGCTTCGATGCCAAGGACGCGGCACGATGGGCAGGCTACCGCGTGTTTGGCTCCAAGCCCGGAGCCTACGGCGCGGGCCTTCAGGCATTGATCGATGAAAAAGGCTGGGAGCGCCGCTGCGATCTGGCCGAGGCCTATGTGGTCTGGGGTTCTTACGCCTATGGCGCTGGAGAACAAGGCAAGGCGGCACGGGGGCTGTTTGAAGAGCGGCTTCAGAGCGTTCAGGCCGTGGTGCAAAATCAGGATAATCGAGAGCATGATCTGCTCGACAGCGATGATTATTACCAGTTTGAAGGCGGCATGACGGCGGCAGTTGAGCAGCTTTCCGGCTCTCGTCCAACCGTTTATCACAACGACCATTCTCGCCCTGAAAAACCAGTTATCCGCACGCTGGAAGAAGAAATTGCCCGCGTGGTGCGCGCCCGTGTGGTGAACCCCAAATGGATTGAGGGCGTGATGCGCCACGGCTATAAGGGTGCGTTCGAGATTGCCGCCACGGTGGATTATCTGTTTGCCTTTTCTGCGACCACAGGCGCTGTGCGCCAGCCGCATTTTGAGGCGGTCTATCGCGCTTTTGTGGTAGATGAGCGGGTGCGGGATTTTATGATGGATAAAAACCCCGCAGCGTTTAAGGAAATGTCCGAGCGCTTGATGGAAGCCATTGACCGTGGCTTGTGGATGCCCAAAAGCAATTCTGCAAAGTTCAACCTGTCAAAACTATCTGCCGACCCCATTCTGGAGATGATCAATGACTGAAGAAACCACGGCAACATCTCCTGAAGATCTCGCCCGCCACGCGGAGAAAATGGCCAAGAAGAAAGCCGCTCGCGCCAAGATCATGGCCACCAAAACCGGTGAAAAGGGCCTGATTATTGTCCACACCGGCAAGGGCAAGGGAAAATCCTCCGCAGCTTTTGGTATGATTTTTCGCCATATTGCGCATGGCAAGAAATGTGCTGTGGTGCAGTTCATCAAAGGGGCCATGTCCACCGGCGAGCGCGATTTGATCCTGCGACGTTTCTCAGATCTGTGTGAATTCCACACCATGGGCGAGGGTTTTACCTGGGAAACACAGGACAAGGCCCGCGATGTGGCTATGGCCAAGTCAGCATGGGAAAAGGCCAAGGAGTTGATCCGCGATCCGGCCAATTCCATGGTGCTGCTGGATGAAATCAACATTGCCATCCGCTATGATTATATTGATCTGGCCGAGGTCGTGGCTTTCCTCACCGATGAAAAGCCAGCTATGACCCATGTGGTTCTCACGGGCCGCAATGCCAAGGAAGAGCTGATTGAGGTTGCCGACCTGGTGACGGAAATGGAGCTGGTCAAACACCCCTTCCGCTCTGGCATCAAGGCACAGATCGGGGTTGAATTCTAATGGCCCAGAGCTGGGTCTTCTGGGCCTTTCTCTCGGCAGGTTTTGCGGCACTGACCGCCATTTTCGGCAAGATTGGCGTTGCTGGTGTCAATTCCGATCTCGCAACGTTGATCCGCACCGTGATCATTCTTGTGGTGTTGTTCGGTATTGTCACGGCCACAGGTCAGTGGCAGGCACCGTCCACCATCAATACCAAGACTTGGGCGTTTCTGGCACTCTCCGGCCTTGCCACGGGCGCATCGTGGATTGCCTATTATCGCGCTTTGAAGCTCGGCAATGCTTCCCAGGTGGCCCCCGTCGATAAACTGTCCATCGTGCTGGTGGTGATTTTTGGCGTGATTTTTCTGGGCGAAAAAGTCTCAGCCGTGCATTGGGTCGCCGTAACATTGATTGCGGCTGGCGCGATTATGTTGGCGGTGTTTTGATATAGAAAAACCCGCCGGATCAAAGATCGGGCGGGCTTTTGTTATTGTGCGTGATATCAGAAAATCAGGCGGTATTTTGCAAAGCCGTCTGTGCCGTTTCCGGCATCTTCAATCTTGGCACCCTTGATCTGTGCAGCATACTGACGGCCCTTCTGTCCGGTCTGGAAGGTGGCTGTGGTATCTGGCAGGGCGGCGAATTTCCAATTGCCATCTGCAGACGGATTGATGGTGCCTTGAGAGATGATGTAGCGCACAATCACGTCACGGTTGGTATCGGGGCCAACAAAAATCACCTTGTCGCTGGCAATCTCCGGGAAGCTGCCACCGCCGCCTGCGCGGTAATTGTTGGTGACAACCACGAATTTCTGCGCTGGATCAATCGGCTTGCCATTGAAGCTCAGGTTCTTGATGCGGTTGGCGTCCGCGTGAACCGGCTTGCCGTCCTTATTAAACTTGGCTGGCTGCGACACATCGATCTCATAGGTCACGCCATCAATCACGTCGTAATTGTAGGTGGGGAAATCAATGTTGAGCAGGGATTCGTCCTTGGTGCCGGGCTTGATCTGGTTGAACATGCCAGCCGACATTTCCAGCCAGTTTTTCACCTGCGCACCGGTGATCAGCACGGCCTGCACAGTGTTGGGATAAAGGTAGAGATCGGAGACATTTTTAATCGCAATGTCGCCAGCCGGTACATCGGTGTAGAAATCCACACCACCGCGTCCACCAGCCTTGAAGGGGGCGGCGGCGGAAAGGATTGGATAATCCTTGTACTTCGTCTCCTTCAGCATGTCCTTGATGTACCAGGTCTGGGCATTGGAAACGATTTGCACGGATGGATCATCGGCCACCAGCGCGAAATAGGAATAAAGCGGGGCAGATGTCTTGCCTACAGGGGTACGGACATAGGTGAGGGTGGCTTCATGCTCGTCCTTGACGGCGGCAACAATGCGCGGCTCGTCCTTGGTGTCGGCAATGATCTTTTTGGCCTCGTCACGGTGATAGATCGGACGGGCTTCGCAGGTGAAATCGACAATCTTCCAGTTTTTGCCGTCTTTTTCCAGCATCAGGTCAATCAGGCCCATATGCGAGCCCCAGAAACCACCCATCACGGCGGGCTTGCCCATCAGTGTGCCCTTGACTGGGTCGGCACCCTTGATGCCATCCCATGTTTTGGGGCCGGGGAACACCAGATGCTGGTGGCCGGTAAAGATGGCATCAATGCCCTCGACCCCCGCCAGATAAAGCGAGGCATTTTCCATCTTGTCGGTCTGGCTTGCGCCATCAATGCCGGAGTGAGAGAGGGCGATGATGATGTCTGCACCCTGCTCTTTCATCACAGGCACCCACGCGCGGGCAGCTTCCACGATGTCGCGGGTCTGGGCCTTACCTTCGAGGTTGCCAGCGTCCCACATCATGATCTGCGGCGGCACAAAGCCGATGAAGCCAACCTTGATGGTGCTCTCAACGCCTGCGCCATCCTTGATCTTCTTCTCAATAATGGTGAAAGGCTTGAAGAACAATGCGTCGTTCTTGGGGTCAGACGCCAGTTGGCCCTCGGTCAGATTGGCGCAGACGATAGGGTGTTTGGCCGCCGCCAGCGTGTTGAACATGAAATCGAGGCCGTAATTGAACTCGTGATTGCCAAGGGTTCCGCAATCATAGCCCAGCGCATTCATGGCTTTCATCACGGGGTGCAGATCGCCAGCCTTGATACCCTTTTTATAGGCCATGTAATCGCCCATAGGGCTGCCCTGCAAAAGGTCGCCGTTGTCGATCAGCATGGAATTGCC
>DNPN01000146.1 GCA_003501385.1 Rhizobium sp.
ATGACCTACGTGGCCGGCCTCGGCACTCGCCAGAATATCGAAGCCGCCGAAGAAGGGGTCAACGCTTATTTGCGCACCAAGATTGGTGACGGCGTGTTTTACGGGGCCACCTTCCGCTTTGATACCGCCAAAAACACGGCGGCGCAAATTGCCGACGGGCGGTTCTTCTACAAGTTCGAATGCCACCCGACCTCGGTCATGGAACGCATCACCGTCGACAGTTACGTCGATACCAAATTCATCTCTGACGCGCTGTCACTGGCCGCATAAGGAGCTTTATCCATGGCACGTAAAACCGGACAAATTACCCAAGCCGATTGCTACATCAACGAGGTCGATGTCTGCGGTCGAGTAACCGAGCTGGATATGGGCGAGATTGCCCATACCGAAGTGGAACACAAAACCCTCGGCCAGATCGGCGTTCTCAAACTGCCGGGCCGTCCGGTGGAAGCCATTGAGGGCAAGATCAGCTTTGAATGGCTCGATGAGGAGGTGTCGCGCTCGATCCTCAACCCAACCAAAACCCACAAGCTGCAAATCCATTCCTATGTCGATATTTTCGACGCCGATGGCCTCAATTCCGATCAGTCTCATACGCTGATTACCCATATCGGGTTTCAGACGATGAAGACCGGAGGCCGCACCGCCAAGCTGGGCGAGAACCTTGCCCAGGAGCATGACATTTCCATCACGTCATACAAGCAATCGGTCTACGGCGGTGAAACGCCAATCATCGAATTTGATGCGTGGAACAACATTTACCGCGTCAACGGCGAGGACGTCTGGCCCAAGTAGCGGCCAGCCTTTCCAGCCTTTAACCCCAAGATTTCTAACGCACACCGAGGAATAATCCCATGACAGACAAAGACTCCGCCACCGAGTTCAAAGGCGTTCGCGCCAAACTTCTGGCTAACAAGGCCGCCAAAACAGGCTCTTACGATTTCCCCCTCAATGAATGCGGTGTTACCGCGTCGATCCCCAATTTCATCAACCATGGCCTCTGGATGAAGGCGCAGCGCATTGCCAAGGGCGACACCACCAAGGCCCAAGCCGCCTTTATTTGCGAAGTCGTGCTGTTTGATGGCGAAAAGCTGACCATCACCGATCTGTCCGAGCTGGTGCCAGCGGGCGACACATTGGAACTGATTGGCGAAGTGTTTGGCAAAGGCGAGGATGATGAGGGAAAGGACAAGACCAAAGCGGCCTGATCCTCTCGGTTCCGGCCCAACACCTCTTCATGATCGAAAAGGGCTGGACGCATGACACGCTCAATGGCATGAGTGAAGCAGAATTCGGCTGGTGGTATGATGAGGCCATCACGCTTGAACAGGCCAAGGCCGATGCGATCCGCGAGGCACAAGGTAAATAGACGGACCAATCGTCCGGCCATTCAACACCCCAAAATATGCGACCTCTGGCAGGTATTCCCGCCGGAGGTTTTTTTATGCGATTTGCCATGATTTTCGAGGGCATTGACCGTGCCACCAAGGTCATGAACAAGATCATGGCGGCGGAAAAGGCAACGGCAAGCGCCAGTGCTGCCAATTCCAAGAAGGCAACGGTTGCCACCGAAGCCGCAACGGCGGCAACAGCCAAGCAAATAACGGTGGTTGGTCGGGCATCCTCGACATTCGGTTTGATGGGAGCCGCCGCCCGCGCTGGATATGCGGTTGTTGTGTCGGGCGCTAACGCCGCTGCCCGTGCAACGACGGCCTTGCATCATGCGACCGTCAATCTTGCCAAGTCCGGTATTAGCCAGATTGGCGCGGGCGGCAAGAAAGCCTTTCGCGGCTTTGCTCTGGCCGCAACCGTTGGCGTGGCGGGTGCCACCACGGCCTTTGGTGCGTCCGCTGCTGCGGCCACGCAATTGGTCGGCGTTGCCTCGCAGTTCGAGAAATTTCAGACCATTTTGGAAACCACGGAGGGCTCCAGCGCGAAAGCCAAGACGGCCATGAACTGGGTGGCCGATTTTGCCGCCAGAACACCCTATGAGCTTTCCGAAGTCACCGACAGCTTTGTGAAGATGCGGGCCTATGGCCTTGATCCCACCAAGGGCCTGTTAAAATCTCTGGGCGACACTTCTGCCGCCATGGGCAAGCCATTGACCCAAGCGGTCGAAGCCATGGCCGATGCCGTGACCGGCGAGAATGAACGTCTGAAAGAATTTGGTGTCACCGCGTCCAAGACCGGCAACAAGATCACTTATTCCTATACCAACGCTGCCGGAAAGCAGATGCAGGCCTCGGTGAAAGCCAGTGACCGCATGGCAATCCAGACCAAGCTGATGGCCATCTTCAATGAGAAGTATGGCGGGGCCATGGAAAAGCTTTCCGCCACTTGGGAAGGCATGATGTCGAACATTGCCGACATATGGAGCCAGTTCCAACTGGCGATCATGAATGCCGGGCTGTTTGACTGGATGAAGGGCAAGCTCAAGCTTTTGCTCGATACGCTCAACCAGATGAAAGACAACGGCACGTTTAACGCGTGGGCCAAGCAGATCTCGGACAATATCCTGTTTGTGCTGCAAAACGCATGGAATTTTGCACAACAGGTTTGGCAGATGTTTCAAACGCTGTCGGGTTATCTGTCTGCGGCGGCAGACTATGTTGGTGGTTGGAAAAATCTAGCGGTCATCCTTGCAGGCCTCGCTTTTGCACCGGCGCTGGTATCAACGGCGGCGGGCCTTGTGCAAATCGCCATTGGCCTTTCCATGCTCTCGGCGGCATTAATGGCCAATCCTATCGTGTTGATTGTTGCCGCCATCGTTGCCGCAGCCGTTGCCATCTATGTCTATTGGGAACCGATCAAGGCATTCTTTATCGGGGTGTGGGATGCCATTGCCAACGGCGCAACGGCTGCGTGGGCAACCATCAAGCAATGGCTTGGCTTTGATCCGATGGCGATCCTTTCCGGGATCTGGTCATCTGTCTCCACCACATTGTCTAGCCTGCTTGCGGCACTTCCAGAAAGTGTCTCTGGCATTTGGGAAAAAATCAAAGCCGTGCTGGCATGGCACCCGTTGGCGCTGATCATCAATAATTGGAGTGCGATCAAAGACGCCGTGAGCGCACCCATGGAAACCGCGTTTGGCGCGATCAGCGCCATTTGGGAGCGGATCAAGGCGCTGATGAACTGGTCGCCGATTGAGGCCATCACGGCGGCATGGGCCGGGATTTCTGATGCGGTCGGCGGCTTTATTGATAATGCTGCCGCCCGCGCATCTGCCGCATGGGGCAAGGTCAAATCTGTCTTCACATTCAGCGATACGAAAGCCGATGTGAATGTCACCGATCCGGCCACCATCCAAGCCGCTGCTGCGGCCACGCAAAACCTGAAAGCCGATATGCAAGCCGTGGCCGCAATCGACACTGGTCCGGCCATGGAAAAACTGCAAGCGCTGGACAAAGCGGCAAAGTCGATCCTGCCCGCGATCACAACAGCGGTGCAACAGGCGCAAACCTTCCTCGGCAACGTCTCATTCTACAATCAGGGTGCATCCTTGATGGACACCATGGCCGCAGGCATTCGCGCCCGCAGTGCCGTGGCCGTTGCCGAGATTGCCAAGGTTGCCCAGATGATGCGCGATCATCTGCCATCATCCCCCGCCAAGGTCGGGCCGCTGTCTGATATTCACCGCCTCAAGTTTGGCGAGACCATTGCCGAATCAATCCGGCCTCAACCCATGGTCAAAGCCATGCGGGCGGCGGCGTTAGCCACGATGGGTGCGGCAGCCATTACCGCACCCGCTATGGCTGGTCCCGATGTTACCCCCGCAACGGTGGCCGCAAACACAGTCTCAAACCAGACCCAAGCCGACGCCGCACGGGCGCAGATTGCAAGCGCTGCCCTGCAATCCAACCCGCAGGCTGCTAACGGCGGCGCGGCACCTGTAACCCTTCAATTCAGCCCCACCATCAAATGGGATGGCCAAACCCCGCCCGCCAACATCAAGGCAGAGTTTGACAAGCTGATGCGCGACAATGCCCGCCAGTTTGCCGACCTGATGGAAGAAGAACAGCGCCGCCGCAATCGGAGAAACGTCTGATGATCTATCTGCTCGGCTCTATCCCTTTAGGGGTTTCTACACTCACCGGCCCGGTGGCCCACGATTTTTCTTACGCCAACACCTTTGCAAAACACGCGCCGACCAGAGGCAAGCCCGTGCTGCAAGAGATTGGTGAGGAGCTGGATACGCTCAATTTCTCATTCTTCTTTTCCGAGGAATTTTGCACACCCGCCACCGAGCTTGCCAAGCTGCAAGCCGCCTTCGCGTTAAAAACCCCGTTGCCGCTGGTGCTGGGCAATGGCGTGTTTAACGGTAAGCGCTATGTGGTGGAAACGCTGTCTGGCCAGATTATCAAGACCGATGTTTCCGGTTCACCCATCCGTGTCGATGCCACCATTGGCCTGCTGGAAGACCCAATCGCCAATGGCTTGATGAGCCTGATTACCTCCATTGCCAAAGCCCGCGCCCCAGCCTTGTCGGGATCTGCCAGCAGCAATCCGGAGGTGAAGAAGTGACGACACTGACCGGCGAATATTTCGAATACACCACCATTGCAGGCGACCGCTGGGACATGCTGGCCTATCGCTACTATGGCGACCAATACAAGCAAACGGTGCTGATTGAAGCCAACCGCCATCTTTATCTCGATGCGCTCACCGTGCCGCCGCTGGTGTTGCCGCAAGGGGTGAAGCTCAAAATTCCGGTGATTACCGAGACCGCCAGCAACATCGACCTGTTGCCGCCATGGAAGCGTGACAATCCCAACTACGGAGCCTGATCATGGCCTCAAAACCCTACTTTTCGCTGATCTATCAGGGCGTGGACATATCCAGCGAGCTGGACCCGCAAACCACCTCCATTCGCTACACCGACAATCACCACGGCAAGGTCGATGAGATTGACGTGACTGTGCAAGACAAAGACGGACGCTGGAAAGGATCATGGAAACCCGAACCCGGCGACACCATGAGCCTCACGATCTATGACGGCAAAGGCGGCATTCTGCCCTGCGGTGATTTCGAGATGGACGAGCCGGAAGCCTCTGGCGACCGGGGCGGTGATACCATGACCATTCGCGGGCTGGCCGCTCCCATTTCCAAACCGTTGCGCACATCCAAGACCCGCGCCTTTGAGAAACAAAGCCTTCGCGCCATTGCCTCGAAAGTCGCCAGCGACAACGGCCTGACGCTGGAAGGCGACATTGACAACTTGACGTTTGAGCGCGTCACCCAAAGGCGCGAACGCGATCTGGAATTTCTAACGCGCTTGGCCGAAGACACCGGCCATTATTTTACCGTGCGTGGCAAACGCGCCGTGTTTACCTCGATCAAATCCGTCGATAGCAGGGCGGCAGCGCTCACTGTCAGCCACGCCCAGATTGGCTTTATTCTCACCAATTACCGCCTCAAAGAACAGACGGCAGAGACCTATTCCAAGGCCAAGGTCAAACACATGCATGACCGCGATAAAAAGCTGATCGATGAGGAAGAGGAAGACACAGACGTCAAGACCGGCGATACGCTCAATATCACCGGGGAGCGGGTGGAAAGCCCGGCCCATGCCAAGACCATGGCCAGATCGCGGATGCATTTCAAAAACCGCAAACGCCGCTCCGGCTCGATCTCGCTGGTTGGCGATGTGCGGGCCTTGGCGGGCGTGGTGGTGGATATGACCGATTTTGGCAAATACTCAGGCCGTTATCTGATTGACCGCTCCTCCCACGACATGAGCCGATCCGGCTACACCACGGAGGCCGAGCTGGTCGATGCGCGCAAGTAACGAATACGCCCAAAATCCCACCAATCGTCGTGGCGTTGTTGTGGACCGCGACCCCAAAACCATGCGCGTCAAGGTGCGGTTTGAAGATGAGGATGATGTGGTCACCCAATGGATCGACGTCACCGCCAAATCCGCCACCGGCACTTCCGCGTTCCAGATGCCCGGCCAAAATGACGAGGTCTGGTGCGCCATGGATGCCAAAGGCGAAGCCGGGTGTCTGCTAGGTTCTCGCTACAACAGCAAAGACACCCCGCCCGCCAGCAGCAACGATGTGGTGACGGTGACATTTGCAGGCGGCTTTATCCAGCTCGACACCGCCAGCGGCAATGTCACGCTGAGATCACCGGGCAGTGTGACCATTGAGGCGGCAGGGGATGTGAAAATCACCGCCGCTAATATCGTGTTGGAAAGTGGAAAACTGACCCACAATGGTAAGAATGTGGGTCATGATCATGTGCATAGCGGGGTGGTTCCGGGAGGTGGGATGTCGGGTGGGCCTACTTAAGGATAATTGATTGGTGTTGGAGAATTGAAGCAGCAACTTAGACAAAAATAGTTACTTTAGCGAGATTGAATGGTACGTAAAGTGTTTACCAAAGCCTGTGGAATAACAAACACTGTTCGACACAAAATTACAGAAGGGGGAAATAATGAGTGGGTCACTAGAGGCGTTGCTTTCTACTCAAGAAACGGTGGTCCCCTCAGGGCGTTCAACCCAACTCCGGCCAGTGAGTCGGATAATCTTCACACTGACGGACACTAATGCCTTCGAAAAGACAGCAAATTTTGCTGTTGACTGGCTAGCCAGTAAAACTGGCGGCATTCTTCCTCCTGAAGCACGTGCGCTGCAGAGCTTTGATACAAGGGGAATGGAAGGATATCACCCCTGCCATGCCGTCCGTTTGAATGATCGACAGGGTAGCATTTGGGCATCTAGGATCGATGAGCCGGGCTCAAGACCAGAAGCAATGGAAACGTGGTCTACAGAGCTATTCGTGGAGCATAAAACCAATGGTTTAGTTAGATTTGGTGCTCAATTGTCAGTCAGGCGAGCTTTAGACGCGGATCCTTTGCGTGCAAGCCGTCCGAGGGTGGTTCACGACTTGTTGGGCTCGCTATCAGTTGAGGCCGACGGCGAGTCAATTACTGAAAATGTAACACGAATGACATCCAATGATGTTGTTGGGCTCGTAAACCTTATGTATCGGCCTAATCGTCGACTGCCTATCGTTGTTGTTTCCGATAATGATCAGGGTGCCGCACAGCTTGATACTCGAAAACTGGCAGTACGTTTGTCAGGTGCAGCCCATCTGATTGCACTCGATGCTGGAGCGAGTTGGGAACTTACGCGGTTGCTCGGCAAACGCATGTCAACATTTAGTGGTGCAGTACGTATTTATATGCCCGGCCTTGTTGAGGATGAGGAAGATGCGTATCAACACCCCCTGTGGCTTGCTCCCAATTCGGGACGCAATAATCGCTTGATCGATATTCTAGCCGAGCGTGTTTTCCCGCTTGGATTTCGCGATAGCGATGGTGAATCGCATTTCTGGCACTTGGCTCAGCTTCGTCAAACGGCCTCGGCAGCGCAAGCTCGCCGCCAAGCTGGAAGTGATGTTGATCAACTTCGCCTTGAGGTTGAGCTACTCAAAGAGCGACTTGAAGATGTAAATGAAACGCTCGAAACAGCTGAAGCATTAGAAAAAATCGCCGCTGATAATGAAAAGGCAGCTAGATATGAGGTCGAGTTGCTCAAGAATGAGAACAATCGGCTACGTGAAAAGCTTTACCATCTTCAATATTCTGATTCAGAAAGTAAATGTGAAATTCCAAAAGCGGTTGATCGCCACCTTGCGAGTTACGACGACATAGAAGATTGGTCGAATGACTTACTTGGCCCTAATATATTTATTCACCGAAAGGCACTGAAAGACTGTAGGCAAAATGGCCATCCGGACATGCTGGAGCGTATTGAAAATACACTCTTGGTCATTCGTGATTATTGGATACCGTATAAAATTCATGGTGGAATTGAACGTCGAAATGATATGATAACGGCTTTGGGAAGGCTTGGGGTTGAAGATGAAGCCTGTTTTGCTCGTCGTGAGAGAGCTAAAGAGAGAGACGATTATTCAGTTCCAGATGGTAATGTAACACGTATTCTTTATGATCATTTCAAATACGGAAATTCTAGAAATAATTCGGAACAATTTAGAATATACTATTCCTGGGACGAAGATGGAAAGAGGCTTATAATAGGAAAAATGCCGTCACATCTCCCAAATGACATGTCTTAATATTATTTTCGAAATATTTAAAAATGTATTTTTATTTAGATTCGAAAATTGTTATTGACAACGATGCATAAGCATCATATGATTACTGCAACAGAAGAGAAATCCTTGTGTTGCCGGTTCGAATCCGGTCGCCTCCACCAAATATTGCGGGGGCGTAGTTCAACGGAAGAACAGAGGACTCCATTGCGCCGCTCCCGTAAGGTTGAGCGGCGCTTTTGTTTTCGTGAAGTGTGCTAGTACCTATCACATTGTCCCTCAGTCTCTTTTTTGCTATGGATTGTGCCACTCGGTTTGGTCACCTTGATCGTGCCCAGACCGGACCTAACGTCCGGTCATCTCCGCCTCTGCCGGTGGCTATCGTCCTCGCATGATCGACAAAGACACCATCACGCACCGCCATTGGTCCTTGAAAGTAGGCCGCTTGAACCCGGAAACGGGTGTGAGCGCTGATGTGTTTGGCGCGGTGGTGCTGGCGGTGGATGATCTGCACCAGTCGATTGCCAATATCATCATGACGCCCAAGGGTTCGGTTACGACCGAGCCGGAGAAGGGTTGCGATGTGCTGGCGGCCATCGACAAGCACCAGGATGTGGGCATTCCGATCCTGACCCGCGAGATTACCGACGCGCTGACCATCTGGGAGCCGCGCATTGTGGTGCAACAGGTCACCGTGGTGATGACGGCGTTTTCCCGGTTTAAAACGCAAGTGTTCTGGCGTCCGATTGAAAGCGTGATGGATGACCTGTTAATGACGGAGGTCACCTATGGCTGATCCCGTCAAACGCACGATTGAGGAATTGCGGGCCAATGGTGCGCCGGAATTCTTTGAGCGCGATACCTCGGTGCTGAAGGCGCGGTATAAGGCAAAGTTCGAGGCGGTCAGTGGCCGCACGCTGTACCCTGCGCAAACAGAGATGTTTCTGATTGAGCTGATGGCCTATGCCCATTCGATGCTGGCGGAAGCTGCCCAGACCGCCACCTTGCAAAACACTGCCGTGTTTGCCGAAGGGGTGCATCTGGAAAATCGTGGCGCATCTGTTTCCACCTTCCGGCTGTTGGCTTCATCGGCCAGCACCACGCTGCGGTTTACGCTCTCAGCCGTGCGCGATGTGGACACTCCGATTGCGGCGGGAACCCGTGTGGGCGCTGGCAATGCGGTGATCTTTGCAACAGATGCGGATTTGATCATTCCAGCCGGAGCGTTGAGCGGCGATGTGGCGGCCACGGCTCAAACCACCGGCGCAAGCTGGAACGGCCTTGGCATTGGCACGGTGACGGATATTCTTGACCCCATCGCCTATGTTGCCAGTGCATCCAATATCACCGAGGTTTTGGGCGGTTCTGACATTGAAGACCCGGAACGCTTCCGGCTTCGCGTCGTCAATGCGCTGTTCACCATTGCCAAGACCGGGCCAAAGAATGGCTACCGCGAACATGTGCTGGCCGTTGATCCGCAGATTGTTGATGTGGCGGTGATCAAGCCTGAACCCGGTTATATTCATATCTATCCGTTGATGCGTAACGGCCTGCCATCGCCTGAGCTGAAGGCCGCAATCCTTGCCTATCTCGACCCGGAAACCCTTCGTCCGATGGGCGATTATGTCGAGGTGCGTGATCCGCAGGCGGTGGATTTTAATATGGTGCTGACGGTGCGGGTGCGAAGCCTCAGCCTTGGGCAGGACAAAGCTTTTGAAGCGGCAGCACGCGCCGCCTTTGCACCGTGGACTTTAGAACTCGGCGGGCGCATTGCCCCGGAAACGATCCGCGCTGCCATCAAACCGATGGCGAATGTGATTGACGTCGAGCTTTCCGGCTTTGCCTTCACGGCTCTTGCTCCCTCGCAGTTTGCGCGGCTGGTCTCTGCTGCCGTCAACGTAGTGCTGGTGTCCGATGACTGACGCTTTGATCCCCGAATCTCTTGGTTCCCCCGGCGTCAATGATCAGCGCAGCCGCGCATTTTCTAACGCCTTGTCAGAGGGGTTGGCCGAGTTCCAGCCCTCAGTGTTGGTGATCCAAGACCCGCTCACGGTGCCATCTTCCCTGTTGCCGATTATGGTGGTGGAAGCAGGCATGACAGATTTTGTCAGCCTCAACATGCGCGAAGACCTGATCCGCGCCCTGATTGATGCCGCTCCCGACATTCACGCAATGACCGGCACGGTGGCCGGAGTGCGTCGGGCCTTGAACGCGATTGGCATTTCTGCACGCTGGACCCAATGGTGGCAGGAGAAACCCAAGGCGCATCACAACACCCATAAAGTGGTGCTGTTTCTCACCGACACCGTCATCAACGGCCATGCGCCGCTGGACCTGCCCAATCAGGTTGCTGCCGCCCGTGCGATTGCCGCCACCAAACGCTGGCGCCAAGACATTGCCGTGCAATACGCAAC
>DNPN01000046.1:0-11861 GCA_003501385.1 Rhizobium sp.
ATCCTATTCACTGCGACACGCTTTAATCATGAGGCCTTTGTGGAAACGTTATTTCCGCGGTGAACCCCTCGGTTGGCAGCACGTCAAAGCGGAAACTGTGTAACTTGGTAATCGCGGCCACCAGTGTCAGTCCCAGACCCAAGCCTCGTGTGTGTCGGCTTCGATCGGAGCGGTAGAAGCGCTGCACAAGAAGATTTCTCTCGCTTTCCTCCACGCCGGGGCCAGTGTCGCTCACACGGAGCACTTTGCGTTCGTCTTCCACCACAAGGTCAACATCGATCTTGCCACCTTCGGGTGTGAATTTGACCGCATTGTCAACGAGATTGGCCACCGCCTCGAAGATCAGATCCCGATCTCCATACACAAGCACGTTGACGTTGGCCCGCACCGTGAGGGTCAGTTGCTTCTCTTCTGCAATCGGCTCATAGAGATCCCCGACCTCTTGCACGAGTCCGGCAAGCTCCACTTCATCAAAGGCCTGAAGTCTGCGGGTTTGTTCTATTTCTCGAATGCGCAAAATGGCCGTCACAATCGAGATGGCATGGTCTATCCCCGAAATCGCCCGATCCGTCGCGCCTTGCAGATCCTCAAGCGAGTCCGCATTGCGCCGTGCTCTTTCAAGGCCAATACGCACTCTGGCAAGAGGTGTTCTGAGATCGTGGGCTATATCGTCCCCAACCGCAGCAAGGTCCTCGATGAATGTCTGCATTTCGTCGAGCATGCCATTGACGATCTGCGCAAGGTTATCGAGTGGGTCTCGTGCATTGCGATAGGGCAGCCGCTGCTTCAAATCACCGGCAACAATCTGTGCGATCCGGATTTGCATTTCATTGACGCGCCGTTGCGCGTTCAAGCCAAAAAACACCGCTGCCGTCAGGCCCAATGTTAGCACTGGAACCAGGCCAAAAAGCAGGCCGCGTTCCACCATGGATGCCGCCTGCTCATTATCGGCAGTGCTCCAGCCAACGAACAGAATATTGCCATCGGGCAGGTGTCGCGCCACGGCGCGGGCGCGCTGTTGTCGCGGTGGTGTTTGGTCTGTGCGTACAATGGAAACCTGTCTGGGTGGCATATCCAGCGCCAGTCCCGATGGAAACTGTTGGACATTGCCTGACACGCGGTGGCCATCCGCAGAGAAAATACCCGTTGGTTTTACCCGGCGCGGGTCTTGCCTCACTCTTTCCTCGTAGGCATCCATTCGTCCCAGCTGCGCACCTTCGTTGATGACGGTTGCCTCTTGCAAAACCAGCTCATCCAGTTGGTTGATCAACGCGCGGCCAGTGGTCTGGAAATAGGCAAAGCAAAAGCTGAGCACCATGGTGACGGTGATCGCACTGACCAGCACCACCACATAGCGAAAGCGTGATTGCCGGACCCATTCAATCGGGCGCGCGAAGTACAAAACCTTCTCCACGGACATTGGAGATCATTGGAGCCTCTCCCGGATTGTCAATTTTTCGCCTGAGCCGCCCCATATGCACATCGACGAGGTTTGAATCGGGAACAAATTTATATTTCCACACTTCTTCGAACAGCATTCCCCGCGTGAGCAACTGCTCTGAGTGGCGCATCATATATTCTAGCAGCTTGAATTCGCGGGGTAGAAGCTCGATCTCTCTGTCGCCACGGCAAGCGCTGCGCTCCAGCAGATCCAGCTCCAGCGGTCCAACCCGGATCACCCTGGTGGACATGTCAGCAGGACGCCGAAGCAGAGCTTCCACCCGGGCAACAAGTTCGAGGATGGCAAAGGGCTTGGTCAGATAATCATCGCCACCGGCGCGCAGACCCCGCACCCTATCATTGACGGCACTGAGGGCACTAATCACAAGCACTGGTGCGCGCACCTGTTCACGCCGCAGCGTATCAATCACGGTAAGGCCGTCCATACCCGGAAGCATCCGGTCGACAATCAGGATATCTGCCCCGCCATGTTTTGCGCGCTCCAAGCCCACGATGCCATCAGATTCCCAATCTACGGCATATCCATAGTCTTTCAGCTCAGCGCAGATGTCGTTTGCGGTATCTTCATCATCCTCAATAAGGATAACTTTCGTCATGGCCTATTCCTTGGTGCCTTGGTACCTCCATAGATATTGCAGGTCATCCAGTGTTGCCAGAGCGCAGTTGTATTGCAAATGCCGGTTTGTGGAGCCAGTCTTAACGTTTTTCGAAAAATAGGGCAATTGGACTTTATTTCAGCGCAAACGTCTGCGTTGTCACGCGCTCCGCGCAGCTTGGCAGGGCCGATCTTAAATTTCTATTTAATGGCTTTTGTCATGTCATTGGGCCAAACCGCAACATCGGCGCGACAGAAAGTCGCTCGCTGACTTGTCACTATGCTGCATAATCCCGTAAACCGATTCCGGTTTACGGGATTATGCAGCAGATTTAAAATGTTACGGCGTCCTTTGTGCGTTTTGTAAAACACACGGCGCTGCAAGGTACGATTGTCAAAAGTCATGGCAATCGCCCTTAAACTCAATTTCAGGTGCAAGATGCCCGCAAATCACAAAAACAATCCGTCCTTCGCCGCAAATGCCCAAGGCCCGGTTTTGAGCCGCCGTCAGCTGTTGGGTTCGGCGGCCACAGGTGCCGCTGTTCTCGGTGCCACCTCTGTGCCAAGCTGGGCACAGCCACCAGAAAAGAACGTTGATGTGCTGCTGATTGGCGGTGGCATCATGAGTGCGACGCTGGGTGTTTTGCTCAGTCAGCTTGAGCCAAATTGGACGATTGAAATGCTCGAGCGGCTCGACAGCGTCGCCATGGAAAGCTCGAACGGTTGGAACAATGCCGGCACAGGGCATTCTGCGCTGGCAGAGCTGAATTATTCGCCGATGGATGCCAAAGGCAATGTGCATATCGAAAAGGCGATCGAGATCAATTCTGCCTTTCAGATCACGCGCCAGTTCCTCGCACATCAGGTCGATGTTGGCGTGTTGAAAAATCCGCGCTCGTTCCTCAACTCGACACCGCATATGAGTTTCGTCTGGGGCGATGAGAACACCGCGTTTCTCGCCAAGCGCTTTGAAGCGTTGAAAGCAAGCCCGTTGTTTTCCGGCATGCAGTTTTCAACCGACCATGGCAAGATTGCGGAATGGGTGCCACTGATGATGGACGGGCGGGATCGCACGCAAAAGCTTGCCGCCACATGGAGCCCGCTTGGCACAGACGCCGATTGGGGCGAAGTGACCCGCCAGTATGTCACGCATCTCAAGAGCCATCCAACCTTTGCGCTGCACACGTCCAGCGAAGTGCAGGCGATTGAGAAGAACAGCGACGGTTCATGGAACGTCAGCTACGCCAACCGTAAGGATGGATCGTCAAACACGATCAAGGCGAAATTCGTCTTCATCGGCGCGGGCGGTGGTGCATTGCACCTGCTGCAAATGTCCGGCATTCCTGAAGGCGATGATTACGCCGGCTTCCCCGTTGGCGGATCGTTCCTTGTCTGCGACAAGCCAGAGATCGCAAACCAGCATTTTGCCAAGGCCTATGGTCAGGCCTCCACCGGTGCGCCGCCAATGTCGGTTCCGCATCTCGACACCCGCGTGTTTGATGGCAAGCGCCACCTGTTGTTTGGTCCCTTCGCAACCTTCTCGACCAAGTTTTTGAAGGAAGGATCGCTGTTCGATCTGCCTGCAACAATCACGCTCGAAAACATTTGGCCGATGCTCAAAGTTGGTTTTGACGAGTTTGATCTGGTCGAATATCTGGCCGGGCAGCTTTTGCTGTCCGATGCAGACCGGCTGGCAGCGCTGCGCGACTACTTCCCCCATGCCAAGGCCGAGGATTGGCACCTTTGGCAGGCCGGGCAGCGTGTTCAGATCATCAAACGAGATGCCAAAAAGGGCGGCATTCTCAAGCTCGGAACCGAAATTGTTGCAGCAAAAGATGGCACCATTGCCGCTCTGCTTGGTGCGTCTCCAGGTGCCTCGACAGCAGCGCCCATCATGCTTGATCTGATCCAAAAGGTATTTGCCGAAAAATTGGCGACGCCGGAATGGCAGGAAAAGGTGCGCACCATGGTGCCAAGCTATGGCGTCAACCTCAATGAAAATCCCGCCATGCTGGCCAAGGAATGGGCTGCCACTGCGGAGCGTCTGCAACTGACGATCGCGCCACCAGCAATCAACATCAACGCATTGGCAAAGCCCGGCGTCAACGGAACCGTCGGTGATGTTAAGCCTGTGCCGGACATGGCGCTATAAAGCCTGGACACACGCACATGAATGCAAGCGTTGGCGTGCATTCATGTGTATTATAATCCCCTCAATCCAGTACCGTGCGGTTTCAAAAATTGCGCAATACTGCGTTTAGAGTGATATAAGTCTATGGACCCATCGTAATCCAGAACCAGAATTTCACACGGCTTGAAAAGAGAAAGATCGATCATGGGTGATCATCACGTTGTGGTTGTTGGCGGCGGCTTCGGCGGGCTTCAGCTCGTTCATGATCTCAAAGGGGCGGGAGCGCGGATAACGCTGATTGATCGGCGCAATCACCACCTTTTCCAACCTCTTCTCTATCAAGTTGCAACAACAATTCTGTCCACCTCGGAAATCGCCTGGCCCATTCGTCATCTCTACAGCGACCGGCCCGAGGTTTCGACATTGCTCGGTGAAGTCAGCGGCGTCGATGTCGCGGCAAAACAGGTCAGTTTGCGCGGCGGGATATCCTTGTCTTATGATACGCTCGTTCTGGCAACTGGAGCGACCCATGCCTATTTTGGGCGCGATGAATGGGAACCTGTGGCACCGGGTCTCAAGACGCTTGAGGATGCCACGACCATTCGTCGCCGCCTTCTGCTTGCGTTCGAGCGTGCTGAAACCTCAACCGACCTGGCGGAACGGGAGGCGCTGCTGACCTTCACCATTGTCGGTGCTGGTCCCACAGGTGTCGAGCTTGCTGGTATTATCGCAGAGTTGGCCCACAAGACCTTGCCCAAGGAATTTCGCGCCATTGATACCCGAAAGACAAAGGTGATCCTTGTCGAGGCGGGTCCACGTGTGCTGCCAAGCTTTGCGCCAGAACTCTCTGCTTATGCGCAAGGTGTATTGGAAAAACTTGGCGTTGAGGTTCGTCTTGGACAGCCGGTTACCCATTGTTCAAGTGACGGTGTCCAGATCGGTGAACAGTTCATTCCAAGCCGAACCATCGTCTGGGCCGCTGGCGTTCAGGCGTCAGCTGCTGCCCGTTGGTTGAATATTCCTGCGGACAGGGCGGGCCGTGCGATTGTCGAAAAAGATCTCACCGCGCCGGGAATGTCCGACGTCTTTGTGATCGGTGATACGGCATCGGTGATGCAGGCTAATACCATCGCAGTACCCGGTATCGCCCCTGCAGCGAAGCAGCAGGGTGCTTATGCGGCCAAGGTGATCAAGGCAAGACTGAAAGGCAAACCCGCTCCGGCACCCTTTCGTTACCGGCATCAGGGCAGCCTTGCCACCATCGGTCAGAGCGCTGCCATTGTTGATTTTGGCAACGTGAAGCTGACAGGCAGTCTCGCATGGTGGATATGGGGTCTCGCCCATATCTATTTTCTCATCGGCACCCGCTCAAGACTGGCGGTGGCTTGGAGCTGGTTGTGGATCTACCTTAGCGGCCAACACAGTGCACGTCTGATTACTCAGAAAGAGACAATGAGGGACGATGCCCCAGAGCGGGATACGAAAAAAGTCTAACAAGACCATCGCTCAATGCGCGTATTCGTGAGGCCCGCTATCCTTTTCTCAAGAGCGCGATTCCCTTCGCGAAAGAGCTTGCTGAGGCCACGCAGCAGACAGTGCATTTTTCGGAATTCAGCGGTGGGCTGCTGTCCATTATTCACGTGGAGGATTCACCCCGTGCCCATCGGGTGACTGTCGAGATTGGCACCCATCTGCCTTTCCATGCGACGGCATCTGGCATGGCCTTTCTTGCTTTTTCCAGTCCGCAGCAGATTGAGGCCGCGCTGTCACAGCCGCTGGAATCCTTCACTGCCCACACGGTCACGCCCCCCGAGAGCATTCGAAAAATGTTGGCCGAGATCACTGATCGCGGCTTTTCAATCAACAATCAAGGCCTCGAAGCCGGTGTCGTCAGCACGGGGGCTGCCATTCGCGCCCCACGCGGCCAATCGGTTGCGGCCATTGCCATCGCCGCACCGCTGGTGCGCACCAATATCAACACACTCAATGGCTTCGGAGCAGCCGTATCAGACGCAGCCAAACGCATTTCAGAAAAATACTACGGGTCTTAAAGCATGCCTCCCAAAAGTGGTCTCCAGTTTTGGGATGAAGACATGCTGGAAAACAATCGGACCCTCGGGAACAGCAAAGTCAATAATAAAGGGAACAGCTTGAATGACTCTTCGAGCATCATCCGCGTGTGGAAAAAATCCAAACATTCTGGTCATCGGGACCGGGGACACCAAATAGGAAGAGCTGCAATTCATGGCAGGCATTATCCGCGAGGCGGACGGAGTGCCGATCATGATGGATGTCAGCATTCTGTCTGATCCGCCTTACACGCCGGACTATTCCCGGCACGATATTGCCGAGGCGGCGAATACCACCATTGACGCGCAGCCTTTGCGTGGATGGCGTGATCATTCTGGGTGGTTCCATGGGCACCGATCTGGCGCTGGATATGGCTGCGGCCCTGCCTCTGGGCCTGCCTAAATTTGTTGTATCGACCATTGCCTATTCCCATCTTTTGTCGCCAGAGCGGATCGCGCCGGATCTGATGATGATCCTTTGGGCGGGCGGCCTCTATGGGTTAAATGGCATTTGCCGCGCCGTGCTGTCGCAAGCCTGCGGCGCTGTGGTTGGGGCTGCGCGTGCCAGCGTGAAGCCAGAGCAGGATCGGCCCTTGATTGGCATGACATCGCTGCGCTCCTCCTGCCTCAAATATATGAAACATCTGCGGCCAGGGCTGGAAAAGCGCGGTTATGACGTGGCGATTTCCCATGCAACCGGCATGGGTGGACGCGCTTTTGAAGCGATTGCGGCGCAAAACGGCTTTTCCGCAGTCTTCGATTTTTGCGTGCAAGAAGTGGTCAACCATCAGCATGGCACTGTGGCAACCTCCGGTGCCGACCAGCTGGAAAATGCAGGCCGCTATGGCATTCCGCAGATTGTGGCACCGGGTGCCATGGATATGGTTGATTTTCCGGCGTGGCAGGCTTTGCCAGAGGCTTTGGCTAATCGCCCTTTCCATGCCCACAATCGCTTGATTGCCTCCGTGACCACATCCCATGACGGACGCCGGGCAACCGCCGCCCTGATTGGCGAAAAGCTTGGACGATCCAATGCTCCTGTGGCGTTTCTGCTGCCCTTGCAAGGAGTGCAGGCCTGGGACGAACCGGGGGAACCCCTGCATGACGCGGAGGGGCTTGAGGCATTTACGCAAGCCATGCGCGCCGCCATTCCGGATGGTGTGACGCTTTATGAGGTCGATGCCCATATCAACTCTCTCGCATTTTCCGCCACGGCCATGGCCATCTTTGATGCCTGGGTTGCGCAAGGCATTATTCCGGAAGGCAAACCATGACAGGCAATCGCGCACTTATCCTTGATTTCGGCGGCATTGTGACCCGCACATTGTTCGAAACCCACGACATTACCGAGCGCGCACTGGGGCTTGGCACCCGGCACGCTCAGCTGGCGCGGCCCCTTTGACACCGCAAGCGATCCGCTGTGGCAATCCACGCAAAATCGAGAGATCACTGAGCGCGATTACTGGATGACGCGCACCCGCGAGGTGGGCCAACTGGTGGGCGAAGACTGGACCGACATGCAGACCTTTGTGCAGCGCGCCCGCAGGGCCGAGGCCGAACTGGTGCTGCGGCCCGAAGCGCGGGATGCGATCACCCGCGCCAAAGAAGCAGGCTTGAAACTCGCCATTTTGTCCAACGAGCTGGACCTGTTTTACGGTGTCGAATTTCGCAAGCGCTTTCCCCTGATCGAACTTTTCGATGTGATTGTGGATGCGACATACACCCGAATCCTCAAGCCCGATCCGAGAGCCTATGAACAGGTGATTGCCGAAGTGGGTCTGCCACGCGAAGCCTGCATGTTTGTCGATGATCAGCTGAAAAATATTGAGGGTGCGAAAGCAGTGGACCTGCCTTGCGTCCATTTTGACGTCACACGCCCTGCGGAGGGCTATGCCCGCGCCCTTTCCATGCTTGGACTTTGATAGAGAAGGACATCGCCATGCGCGACACAAATTTCCTGATTGAAAACAATGCCCGCCATGTCTGGCATCCGATGGCCCATCCGGCAGACATGCTGGCGCATCCGCCGCGCATCATTTCGTCTGCCTCCGGCGTCGAAATCACCGATATTGATGGAAATACGGTGCTGGATGGGGTTGGCGGCCTCTGGAATGTCAATCTCGGCTATTCTTGCGATCCGATCAAAAAGGCAATCAGCGATCAGCTGGATGTTTTGCCCTATTATTCGGCCTTTCGCGGCACCAGCAATGAGCCGCTGATTGAGCTATCCTATGAGCTGTCCGAATGGTTCAAGGAGGATGGCCTCAGCCGTTCCTTCTTCACCTCCGGTGGCTCGGATTCGGTGGAAACCGCCTTGCGGCTTGCCCGCCAGTATCACAAGGCAAATGGTCAGCCGGAACGCACCAAGTTTATTGCCCTCAAGAAGGGCTATCACGGCACCCATTACGGCGGCGCATCGGTCAACGGTAACACCAACAACGCCGCAATTACGAACCGCTAATGCCCGGCGTGTCGCATCTGGCCGCCCCCTATAGCTATTGCAATCCGTTTGGCCTCGACGATCCAGCCCAGATTGCTGCGGCCATTGGTCGGCAGTTTAAGGATGAAATTGCCTTTCAGGGAGCCGATACCATTGCTGCCTTGATTATGGAGCCGGTGCTGGGTGCGGGTGGCGTCATTGTTCCCCATGAAAGCTTCATGCCATTGATGCGCGCCATTTGTGACAAGCACGGCATCTTGCTGATTGCCGATGAGGTGATCACCGCCTTTGGCCGCACCGGCGGCTGGACAGGATCGCGCCTGTGGGGTGTCACGCCGGATATGATGTCCACCGCCAAGGCCATCACCAATGGCTATTTCCCCTTCGGTGCCGTGATGATCTCTGACAAGATCGCCGAAGCCTTTGAAAGCAACAAGAACAGTGTTGGCACGATTGGCCATGGCCATGGCTATACCTATTCCGGACATCCGGTGGGAGCTGCCGCAGCACTGGCAACATTGAAGGAAACCAAGCGTCTCAATGCAGCCGCCCGTGGCGATGAACTGATGGCTGGCCTCAAGCAATTGCAGGCCCGTTATGAACTGGTGGGCGATGTGCGCGGCAAGGGCTTGATGTGTGCCTTAGAACTGGTCAGTGACCGCGCCTTGAAGACCGCAGCGTCAAAGGACATTGTCCAGAAGGTACAGGATGTGGCCTATGATGCAGGCGTTATGGTGCGCACGTCCGGCTCCAATGTCATTCTGTCGCCCTCGCTGATTATCACCGCAGACGATGTAAAGCGCATTCTCACCGGCCTTGAAGCCGGATTAAGCGCCGTAGCAGGAGCACAATAACATGACAGACAATACAACACTTCTGGCGCGCCGGGAGCGTCTTCTCGGACGCAACATGTCCATCTTCTATCAGGAGCCAGTTCAGCTGGTGCGAGGAGAGGGTGTGTGGCTGTGGGATGCAAACGGCCGGAAATATCTGGATTGCTACAACAATGTGCCGCATGTGGGCCATTGTCATCCTCGGGTGGTGGAGGCCATCACCCGGCAGGCATCCACACTGAACACCCATACGCGCTATCTGCACGAGGGTATTCTCAATTATGTTGAGCGCCTGACGGCCACCTTCGATGATAGCCTCGATACCGCGATCATGACCTGCACCGGCAGCGAAGCCAATGATGTGGCTTTGCGCATGGCGCAGGCCGTGACGGGCAAAACCGGGGTGATTGCCGCCGATTTTACCGATCACGGCAACACCACGGCCGTATAGCAGCTCTCCATCCGTATGCCGCCGGTCGGCGGCTATGGTGGCCATGTGCGGCCACGTTCCGGCCCCCGATAGCTATCGGCCCCTGGGTGGTACGCCGGGAGAGGCCGTTGCCGCAGAAGCGGAAAAGGCCATTGCCTTGTTTCGGGCCACCCCCTTTGGCTTTTCAGCACTGATCATCTGCCCCTTCTTTGCCAATGAGGGATTTCCTGACCTGCCGTCGGGCTTTCTTGATAGGGCTGTTACGGCGGTGCGCAAGGCAGGCGGATTGGTGATTGCCGATGAAGTGCAGCCGGGCTTCGGGCGGACGGGTGGCCATATGTGGGGCCATCAGCGCGCCGGGTTTGTGCCGGATGTGGTGACCCTGGGCAAGCCGATGGGCAATGGCCATCCGGTTGGCGATTTGGTTGCCAATACCGATACGCTGAATGCGTTTCGCAAGGCCTTCCGCTACTTCAACACATTCGGCAGCAATCCCGTCCGCCATGGCGGTTCTGGATGTGATTGACGATGAAAATCTGCTGGAAAACGCCCGCACCGTCGGCACCTATGCCAAGGACGGTTTGAAGCGATAGGCCGAAAAACACGATTTGATCGGCGATATACGCGGCGCTGGCCTGTTTTTGGGTGCCGAACTGGCGCTCGATCGGCAAAAGAAGACACCCGCGCCTGACCTGGCCACCAAAGTTATCAATGACATGCGCGCGCGGTGTACTGATGGGCAAGCTTGGCATTCATCAATGCTCCACCAAGATCAGGCCCCCCATGCCCTTTTCAAAGGACAATGCCGATCTGATGCTTTCAACCCTTGATGATGTCCTGTCAGGATTGTGAAAACGCAGATGTCAGATAGCAAACCCCTTGCCTCGCTGGCCACGATCACGGCCCGCGCCCGGGAAGCCCTGAGCCATTGGGGGCTTCAGGCACAAACACCAACCCTGTTGAAATACCGCGAAAATGCGGTATTTCAGATCCAGCTGGCCAATAGCCAACCGGCGGCCTTGCGGCTGCACCGCTCCGGCTATCATGATGAGCAGGCGCTTGCCTCCGAACTTGTCTGGATGGCCGCTTTGGGCAAGGCCAATCTCGCCGTTCCAGCTCCGATCCCCACGAAAGAGGGGTGCCATATTGTCAGCCTTGCCGCGACAGTGAATTTTGATGCCCAGCATGCTGATATTGTCAGCTGGATGGCGGGCCGTCCGCTGGGACAGTCGGGCGTAGCACTTGACCATGCGGGAGAGGGGCTTGTTGCTATCTTCCGGTGTCTCGGTGAAACGATGGCGCGGATGCATCTGATCAGCGACAGTTGGATACCGCCTGCGTCTTTTCGCCGTCCAATATGGGATAGCCAAGGTCTGCTGGGGGGAGCAACCGCTGTGGGGCCGGTTTTGGGATTGTCCGGGACTGTCCGATGATCAGGCCCACCGTCTGGCCAATGTGCAGCAGCGCTTACAAAAGCAAATGGATGCCTTGCCAAACCTCAATCTCGACTATGGCCTGATTCACGCCGATCTTGTGCGCGAAAATGTTCTGGTCAATGACGGGCGCATTGAGCTGATCGATTTCGATGATGGTGGCTATGGCTTTCGCATGTTCGACATTGCCACGGCTCTGTTTAAAAATCGGACTGAGCCAGCTTATCCCGCGATGAGGGCGGCGCTGATCGATGGCTATCGTCGGGCGCGGCCTCTGCCTGATCGAGCGCTCGCCACCCTGCCATTGTTCATGGCTCTGCGCAGTGTGACCTATATTGGCTGGGCAGGAGATCGGTCCGATATGCCCGATGCGCATGAGAGATTGCTGCGCTAGAGTTTGTCAGGGAAACGAGGAACCCGGGTTTCCCGAAAAGACAAACTCAAACAAGAGAGTTTAGAGTCTGTCTGG
>DNPN01000046.1:12101-13125 GCA_003501385.1 Rhizobium sp.
AAACAAGAGAGTTTAGAGTCTGTCTGGTTCAATCTGAACCTGACAGACTCTATATCGCGGATGCTCTGGCTTTGGTGGACGAGATCAAACAGGATGATGTCAAATAACACGCCACGGCACAGTGGCACACTTTTTCAGATAAAATTTGTCAGGGAGAACTGGATCCCACTTTCCCTGATAAACTCCAGTGCGCTGACTCCTCTGTTTGGATCGATGCACGAGGATCATTCTTCTTGCAGCGATCCACCATTTTCGTTGCGGTAAGAGGCAAGCTCGTCCAGCAACTCCAGTAAATTCTCCATCCGCTCCCGGCTGAAGTGTTTTTCGAGATCCTGATAGATCTTGCGGCTGTCTGGAAGTACCTCGCGAATGATCATTTCACCCTCCGGAGCAATTTTCAGCAGCACACGACGGCCGTCACTGCTGTCCTTGTGCTTGGAAATAAAACCCCGCTCTTCCATGGAGCGGATCATGCGTGTCAGGCTGGGAGCGAGAATAAAGGCGCGGGCAGCAACTTCCGACGCATCCAGCATGCCATCTTCATAAAGCACGCGGATCACACGCCATTGTTGCTCTGTGATATCATGTTCGGCCAGCATGGGTCTAAAATGGCTCATCACCGCTTCACGCGCCCGCAACAGGGCAATTGGCAAGGAACGACGCGTGGCAATGGGCCTTGTGACACCCTCTATTGCTTCAATGCTTTCCTCCTGCCTCAAGGGTCCGTCGGCCATTCTCTTCAAGCTCTCGTCATTATCTTAACAGGTTCATTTGTTCTATTTCGCCTGAAATCGCAAGACGTATCGGCCTCTTTTCGCGTGGTTCTTCCTTGTATATTATTTGTATCCAAAAAATCTAAATTGAATGCAACATCGAGCAGAGTATTTCTGTGTTCATTACACACAAACACCCTGCTTAAACGACATCTTTCAGCCTGGATTTCTGGTTTTCAATGTCGGACAGTGCCCCCTGCACGGGACGCATCTGAACATTCTTGTTACCTAGAGTTTGTCAGGGAAAAGTG
>DNPN01000261.1 GCA_003501385.1 Rhizobium sp.
AAAAGTGGAATCCGGTTTTCCCGAAAAGACAAACTCAAACAAAGAAGTCTACAGCGCCGTGCGCCATACATGGCGCGCAAAGGTTCGCTGTAGCTCTTTATATCTGCTGCATAATTTTCTCCTTAAATCGATTCCGATTTAAGGAATTATGCAGTAGAGTCTGTCCTGTTCAATAGATTTGGCAAGAATTCCGGGTATCAGTCGGTGAGGAGACCTTGGATCGGGAACTGCGTGAGGACGAGTACGAAGGCGGTGCATCACCACTGCGACAAAACGCACATTTCATGCACGATGGTATCATTCTATGTGAGATTGCATCTGTTAAATTTCTGAGAGGAATTGGTCAATGACAGGCGACTGGGTAGATTGGTTCCCTATAGTCTTCCTTCCGTTAAAGATTATCGTGCTGGGAACGGCCGCGTTTTTCGCCATCAAGTGGCATCATGATCAGGATAAATTGAAGAAAGAAAGCGAAGCCACCGAACGGTTAGCACGCGCACAGCACACCCCTGATGCCTCAGATTAAAGTTAGCCAGAGGAAAGTTGGACCCAGTTTTCCCTGACTAATACCGAGGCGCGAAGATGCTGACGCATCCTCGCCTTGAATGCATTGCAAATATCTCAAATGCATCCGGTGCTTGAGATATTTGCAAACGGGATACCAAGAGTCATTTTCAATGAATCCTGGTATAACTCTCAGCACACTTGTCATGCGCCGCCTTCTCTTCGGAGGACGATGCCCCAGGACAAATGCATACCACCTGATTGCACTCAGGCCTCAATCTCCACATCACCTTTCGGTCGTGAGCAGCAGGCGAGAATGTACCCCTCCTCGATTTCCTCATCGAGAATGCCGCCGTTGTGGTTCATCTCCACCTCGCCGGAAATCTTCATCACCCGGCAGGTGCCGCACAGGCCAGATTCACACGCCGCCCCGATGCGCACGCCCACGGAGCGGGCGGCCTGCAACACGGTAAAGCCCGGTTCGCACAGGGCATCCTTGCCCGCCATGGTGAAGGAGACTTTGTTGGGCTTCACATCCCCGGAAGGATCAGCCACCACAACCGGCATCACCGGTGCCACCGGCTGGAAAGTTTCCTCAAAGTAGCGACTCATATCAAAACCGGCACCGGCCAGGGATTCTCGCACCGTGGCCATGAACGGCTCCGGCCCACAGCAAAACACCGTGCGCTCCAGAAAATCCGGGGCCAGCAGGCCAATCTTGGCCTTATCAATAAAGCCACGCAGGCCCGACCACAGCTGTGAGCGCTGCAATTGCTCGACAATAAAGCCCAGCTGAAAATGCGGCAGATAGCGCGCCTTATATTCCAGCTCCCAGCGAAAGATAATATCATCCGGCGAGCGGGCGCAGTGGATGAAGGCAATGTCGCTATCGGGCTGGCGGTCGGCCATATCGCGGGTCATCGACATCATCGGGGTAATGCCGGAGCCTGCCGAGATGAACAGATATTTGTCACCGGGATGTTTGACGTAAGAGAAATCGCCCAGCGGGCCAATGGCCTTGATTTTCATGCCGGGCTTGAGATTGTCAAACATCCAGCGGGTGCCGATGCTGTCCTTCTGCGCCTTCACCGTCACCGCCACCGTATAGGGTCGTGATGGGCTGGACGACAGCGTGTAGGTGCGCAAGACCGGCTCTGGCCCCACGGGCAATTCCAGCGTTACAAACTGGCCGGGCAGATAGCGAAACCAATGTTCCGGGTGATCCGGCTTAAACGTGAAGGTCATCACGTCCGGGGCTTCCGGCGTCCATGCCACACATTCCAGCAGATGCGTCCGGTCAGACCACGGACGCATCTCATCGACATGCTTGTAGGGCTTATCCACCGCCATGCTTATGCTACCACTGAAAGAGGGGCTTTTTCGCCCTGCAAACGATCCGTCATGAAGTTGGCGTACCACTCCACAAACTGCATCACGCCGCCTTCATGGTCTGGCGAGTACGGACCCGGCTCATAGGCAGGCGAGCGAATGCCAAAGGCATTTTCTTCGACAATGGCGCGGTCCTGATCATTGGTCATATCCCACACATGGGTCAGGTCGTGCAGATTGTAATCAACACCCTCAACCGCATCTTTGTGCACCAGCCATGTGGTGGTTACGGCGGTTTCTTCGGCGCTAATCGGCAGCACGCGGAAGGAAATGGCGTGATCGCCCAGCATGTGGTTCCATGTTGTCGGGTAGTGGAACAGCAGCATAGTGCCGATGTGCGAGATGGTCACATCGTCCGACAGCTTGCGCTTGACGGCAGGCTTGCCATCCATGGTGTAGCTTTCGGCATCCTGCACCAGCGGCATGCGGGCCACGCGGAACTGTCCGCTCTGATCCATGGTGAAAGTGCTGGGCAGGTTGGCGGCCTCGCAGCGCTGCCAATGTTCGGTAATCACCGGATCATCGCCAGCACCTTGCACACCCGTAGCACTTGGCGCTTCGGGATAGGTGCGGCATAATTCGGGATGGTTGCCAGCGCAATGGTAGCATTCGCGGTTGTTTTCCCACACCAGCTTCCAATTGCCCTTTTCGATAATGGTGTTGCGATGGGCAATCTTGGCCTCTTTCAGCCGATGCGGCAGCATGAAAGGCTCGATGGTTGCGCGCACCGGCGCAAAATCCATCGGCTGATCGGCCAGACAGATGAAAATGTAACCGCCAACGCTCTCGCAGGCCACAGGTTTCATGCCATGCTGGGATTTATCAAAATCCTCGCCCATCTGGCGGGCAAACACCAGCGAGCCATCCAGATCATAGGTCCACTGGTGATAGGGACAGACCAGCTTTGCCGATGCGCCACGCTCTTGCGTACACACGCGATGGCCACGGTGACGACAGGTGTTGTGGAAGGCGCGAATAAGACCATCGCGACCCCGCACGACAACCACGGGATAATCACCCACCTGCACGGTGAAATAATTGCCCGCCTTGGGGATTTCGCAATCATGGCCCATGAACAGCCAATCGCGATACCAGATCATCTCCATATCGAGCTTGAAATAGTCTTTATCGATATAGAATGGCTGCTCAAGGCTATAGCCTTCACGCCGATTTTTAAGCTGACGCAGAACGGTGCTGTGAATATCCATGATACCCTCGTTTTCCAACCGGCGCGGGAGCATCAAACGGAAGGTTCCCCCTTCCCTTGATCCGCACAGCGCGACCTAAGCCTCATACCCCGCCCATCCCCGCAATTCTAAACCATCAAGCGGATCAGAACCATTGTTTTTCAGAGGGTTTGAGCTTTTCCCTATCTAGCCACAAGCAGACCCCTTGCGCCCGCTTGGCCTACGACATCGCAGATATGGATTGCGACATGGGGTGATTTGGGGGGGCTGATCCGAAAGCGATCATACGGGCAGAGAGAAGGTTTGCTTTATAATCTCGCTCGGGACGTCCGTTTTGACGTTTTGAATGCCGTTCTTCCGGGTGAGGTGTGCAGACTGAAACCGCCGATAATCGTGAAGATCAGAAACGACGACACGCAAAAGCGCATCGCTCTCGCCGAGCATAATGTAACACTCGACCACCTCGGGAAGCCCCCGCATGGCCGCAACAAAGAGGTCAATCGTCTCAGCGTCTTGCGCCGTAAGCCAGACACGGGCAAACATGGAAAGCTTCAAACCGACCTTGGTTTGATCAATCACCGCCACATAGCGATTGATGATGCCCGCATCCTCAAGCAGCTTTACCCGCCGCAGGCAGGGAGAAGGTGATAAACCAACACGCTTGGCAAGCTCATTGTTCTGCATCCGCCCATCACGTTGCAGTTCGCGAAGGATACGCCTATCAATCTCATCTAAATTCATGGCATCATCTGCTTCTACTATGCTCAAAAATACAATCCAATGCCAACAAATGAGAGATAAAGGGAAAATACGCAACCCGATTGTTGTAGCCTTGAAATAGCTTCTACGCATCACGCAAAAGGAGCTTTTCATGGATTTCGCTTGGCTGACTGGCCTCACTATATTCGCATTCGCAATGGCTGCGACCCCGGGGCCGAACAACACGATGGTAGCCGCCTCAGGCGCGACTTACGGCATGGCTCGGAGCCTTCCGGTCATTGCCGGGATAACGTTCGGCGTAACCACCATCATGCTGGTTGTCTCGGCCTTCGGCGCGTCGTTTATCGTCTATCCAGCGGTCGGCGTAACATTAAAATGGCTTGGCATTGCATACCTGCTCTGGCTGGCTTGGAAGATTGCTAGTGCTGAGCCAGCCAGAGGTAGCGCGGATGCCACCGCCAAAGGCACTCCCCTTTCCTTTTTGCAAGGCGCGCTTTTCCAGTTCATCAACCCAAAACTATGGGTTATGGTGGCGAGCGCTGTCGCAACCTACGGGCAAGCCGCAGGTGATGCGGGCGAGATAGCTCTTGCCATCATCTTTGGAGTCATCTTCGGCACAATGACATTCATCAGCGTGTTCGCGTGGACGGCATTGGGCGCATCCGTCGGACGGTTTTTTGACTCACCGCGTGCCGTCAGGGTGTTCAATGGTATTATGGCAGGCCTGCTTGTTACTTCGCTTTTACCCGTCGTATTTGCTTAAGGTGTGCCGCCTTTATGTGATGTCCATCAGCTCTGGTTCTTCTCCACAAATGTAACGGTTCAACAATGCATTTTCTCAGCATTTCAGACATATTCAGCACGCTTCGTCAAACCGCACAGGCGACCACATGTCGCCTTCTCCACCGGATCACGACAAGCACGACTTGAATGCATTGTTGGGCAAACCGGCAGCCATTCAAGATAGCTGACCAGATCATCCCAGCCCGCAATAAAAAGACCAGTCAATCCGAGAGCATCAGATAGACTGGTCTATTCTTGGCATATCAGGCATCGTAATCAGCGCGTCAGCCGCCAGATCGGAAATTTTCAGGCTTTGCCATCAGCACCACCCTCAAGCCGCGTAAGACATCCCTGAATTCCCCGCACCCCGGCCAATCTGGAACTGCCCCAGCAATTGCCGAAGCTTATTCACCTCGCCGGCCAGTGATGCGCTGGCGGCGGTGGTTTCTTCGACCATGGCGGCGTTTTGTTGGGTCATCTGGTCCATGTGGTTGACGGCGCTGTTGACCTGGGTGAGGCCTACGGATTGTTCCTGCGCCGAGGTGGCGATGGCGTCCATATGGCCGTTGGCGGTGGAGACGTAATCCTCAATGGTTTTGAGAACCGTGCCTGTGTCGCGCACAAGGGTCACGCCATTGCCCACTTCTTCCGAGGAATTGCGGATCAGTTCCTTGATTTCCTTGGCGGCCTGCGCCGAGCGCTGGGCCAGTTCGCGCACTTCCTGCGCCACCACGGCAAAGCCCTTGCCTGCTTCACCCGCTCTCGCGGCTTCAACGCCTGCGTTCAGCGCCAGAAGGTTGGTCTGGAAGGCAATTTCATCGATCACGCCGATGATGTTGGAGATCTGGCTGGAAGAGGCTTCAATGCGTTGCATGGCATCCACAGCATTGGCCACCACCTGACCGGATTGGCGTGCGGCCTTGTTGGCCTCGATCACCACAGCGCGGGCTTCCTGAGTGCGCTTGGCCGAGTTGGAGACATTGACGGTGATTTCATCCAGAGCGGCAGAGGTTTCCTCAAGCGAGGCGGCCTGCTGCTCCGTGCGCTTTGACAGATCACCGGCACCGGAGGCAATCTCGGTGGAGCCGTTGTTGATGTTGGTAACCGATTCCAGAATGGCACCCATCGTTTGACCCAGAGTGCGGACGGATTGATTGAAATCGTGGCGAAGACCTTCAAATTCTTCGGAAAAGGCATCGCGTAGTTCAATGGTCAGATCACCATCGGCCAAACGCTTCAGGCCAGCGGCCAGACCCGAGGTTGCCACCAACAAGCGTGCCCGTGCATCTTCTTCGGCTTTCATCTGTGCCTGCTTGCGCTGTTCTTCAAGGCGCAGGCGGCCCGCTTCCGCATCGGCCTCCAACTGGCGCTTGGCAACGGCATCTTCACGGAAAACCTCAACCGCATCGCACATCAGGCCAATTTCATCGCGGCGCGTACCAAAATCCGTGGCTCGTGTTGTGTCACCAGACGAAAGCCGGTGCATGGCCTCGACCAGCAATTTGATGGGCAACACCACGGTACTGCGCAATACAAAAGCGGTGATGAGCAAGACCAGCACAATCAAGATCTGGATCGCGCCATTGATGGTCTCGGAGCGCGCTTCTGTCGCCTTAAGCGAGCTACGGGCATCGGTTGTGACCTTGCGAGACGCCGCAACCGCGCCTTGAATGGACTCGTTTAGCTTCGAGGTGATCGGTCTGGTGTATTGATCCCGGCGCGCAGTCAAGGCAACGAGATCCTGACTTTGCTGCGCCCGCTGCTCTTTCACAAAATCCTTTATCTTGATGGCAGCCGTTGCATAATCACCGAGGCCGGTTGAAATAGCTTGCAACGCATCCGTGTTCGCAGTCACGCGAAAGGCCTCTTTCAGGCTGTTTTGGCCATTGAGGGCTGATTTGTTCACGGCAGCCAGCTCATCATCAACTTCTTTGACGGTGGGTGCGAGCATGATGTTGCGTACGCCACTTTTCATCTCCACAAAGGCCTGGTCAGCAGCAGTGATGCCATCCAGAACAGTCTGCTCACGCGAGACGATGTTTTGGGCCGCCTTTATCTTGCTGATCGTCCATTGCTGGTTGGCAACCATGCCAACGACCATGGCAACACCAAGTCCTGAGGCAATGTAGATCTTCTTTGCGATCGTGATATTTGATAAAAACGACATTGTTTCTCCCCGTTTTGGGCTGACCGCCCTCATCCCATGATGACAAATGCCAACCCCGCCACTGTGGATACAGACGAGCGGTGTGATTTGCGAAAGACCAGCAAAGCCAAAACGATCATTGCGTCAGACGATCCACTGGCGCCAAACCAGGGCATCACACACAGATGATGCTTCAAAGTGCGCAGCACGCTCTTTGCTGTTTTGCGGTTCCGGGCTGGACATCATTCCATCCAGACAGCATCGTGCCCGCTTGATCATCAAGCAGACCACTCAACGTCTTCAGATGCTCAGAGTGCGTCGGGTTCAAATGGAACAAGACACACTCCCGTTTTCGTTGTTTGAGTTGGTCTTTTCGGGAAGACTGGATTCCACGTCTCCCCGACAAACTTCAAGGCGCAACAAAGCAGCGTCAACACCTCCATAGTGAAGTCATTCATTTAAGTATCTATTAATTTAGAACAAATACAGCAATCAATATTACAATTATAAATCACATATTTTATGGGAGGATTGATTGTGGCGCATGAGATCTATCGGGGGAGGTTTGGGGATACCTCATCCTGCTCTCCTTAGAGTTTGTCTGGGAAAAGTGGAACCCGGTTTTCCC
>DNPN01000177.1:0-411 GCA_003501385.1 Rhizobium sp.
CCATATCTATAAAATGGACTATGAGTTCATGCTTCAACAGCATGTCGATAGTGGCGCGGATGTCACCATTGGCTGCATGGAAGTGCCACGTCTCGAGGCCACCGGCTTTGGCGTGATGCATGTGGACGACAAGGACAATATCGTTGCCTTTGTGGAAAAGCCTGCCGATCCACCGGGCATTCCCGGCAATGAGTCCATGGCGCTGGCCTCCATGGGCATTTACGTGTTCCACACCAAATTCCTGATGGATTGCCTTCGCCGCGATGCGGTGGACCCCAATTCCAGCCGGGATTTTGGCAAGGACATAATTCCCTATATCGTTGAAAATGGCAAAGCCGTGGCCCATCGCTTTGCCAGTTCCTGCGTGCGCTCGGATTTTGAAAAGACGCCCTATTGGCGCGATGTCGGCAC
>DNPN01000177.1:686-7829 GCA_003501385.1 Rhizobium sp.
CCTATTGGCAGGCCAATATCGACCTCACTGACATTGTGCCGGAGCTGGATATCTACGACAAATCCTGGCCGATCTGGACCTACGCCGAGATCAACCCGCCCGCCAAATTCGTGCATGACGATGAGGGCCGTCGCGGTTCTGCCATTTCCTCGCTGGTGTCTGGAGATTGCATCATCTCCGGCTCGGCGCTCTACAAGAGCCTGTTGTTTACCGGCGTGCGCGCCAATTCCTATTCACGGCTGGAGGGCGCGGTCATCCTGCCCAAGGTCATGGTGGGTCGTCATGCACGGCTGACCAATGTGGTGATTGATCATGGCGTGGTGATTCCCGAAGGGTTGATTGTTGGCGAAGACCCGGAAATGGATGCCAAACGCTTTCGTCGTTCGGAAAATGGGATCTGCCTGATTACCCAGGCGATGATCGACAAGCTGGATCTGTAAGCACATGAAAATTTTATCCGTCACATCAGAAGTCTATCCCCTGATCAAAACTGGTGGTCTTGCCGATGTGGCGGGTGCCCTGCCGCTGGCGCTGGAAGTGCTGGGGGTAAAAACCAGAACCCTTCTGCCCGGCTATCCGGTGGTGATGGAAAAAATCGGGATGTCCAACCCGATCCTGCATTTTCCTGACCTGTTGGGCGAGCCAGCAACCTTGCTGGCAACGACCTATGAAGGGCTGGACCTGCTGATTCTGGATGCGCCAAGCCTCTACGACAGACCGGGCGGTCCCTATCTCGACACCACGGGACTGGATTATCTCGACAACTGGAAGCGTTTTGCCGCCCTCTCTCTGGCAGGCGCACAGATAGCCCAAGGCGCGCTGGCAGATTGGCAGCCGGATCTGGTGCATGTGCATGACTGGCAGGCGGCTCTTGTGCCGGTGTTCATGCGCTACAGCGAAAAGCCTGAAATTCCGAGCCTGTTGACCATCCACAACATCGCCTTTCAGGGCCAATTTGCGGCCAATATCATGCCGTCCCTTGGGCTGCCCGACCACGCCATGTGGGAGGCGCTGGAATATCATGGCACCATCTCTTATCTGAAGGGAGCCATTGTTACCTCCCATATCGTCAGCACGGTCAGCCCATCCTATGCCGAGGAAATTCTCAACCCGGCCTATGGCATGGGGCTGGAAGGGGTTGTCGCCAGCCGCACATCAAGCCTACATGGCATTGTCAACGGCATCGATACCGCCGTGTGGAACCCGTCAGAGGACAGTTTGATTGCATCACCCTACAGTGCTGCCCATCTGAAAAAGCGCCATCTAAACCGCGAGGCACTGGAGCAACATTTCGGGCTTGAGCATGATCATGCAGCGATTTTCTGCGTGATTTCCCGCCTCACCTGGCAAAAGGGCATGGATGTCATGGCCGAAGTGGCCGATGATCTGGTGGCAGCCGGGGCTAAGCTGGTGGTGCTGGGCACGGGAGAGCCGGGGCTGGAATGGGCGCTGAAAGCGGCTGCCAGCCGCCATCCGGGCCGTATCGGCGTGCAGCTTGGCTATAATGAACCGCTCTCACATCTCATGCAGGCTGGCAGTGATGCCATCATCATTCCGTCCCGATTTGAACCTTGTGGCTTGACCCAGCTTTATGGCTTGCGCTACGGCTGCGTACCTGTGGTGTCTCGCACCGGCGGTTTAAATGACACGATCATTGACGCCAATGCGGCGGCACTCGCTGCCAAGGTGGCCACAGGCATACAATTTGCAGCGGTGACTGCAGACGGGTTAAGGCAGGCTGTACGCCGCACAATTCGTCTGTTCAACGATACAAAAACATGGAATCAGATCCAGAAGCAGGGCATGAAAGCAGACGTATCATGGCAAGCAAGTGCACAGGCATACGTCCACCTTTATCATCGCCTCCTCGGAAAAGGCTGAAACACGCATGATTATCACGGTTCCAACCAAACCCTACACGGACCAGAAACCCGGCACCTCGGGCCTGCGCAAGAAGGTTCCACACTTTCAGCAGGAGCATTACGCCGAAAACTTCATTCAGTCGATTTTCGATTCGCTGGAAGATTTCAAAGGCAAGACACTGGTGATCGGCGGCGATGGCCGTTTCTATAACCGTGAAGTGATCCAGAAAGCCATCAAGATGGCAGCGGCCAACGGCTTTGGTCGGGTGCTGGTGGGCCAGGGTGGTATTCTGTCCACGCCTGCGGCCTCCAATATCATCCGCAAATACAAGGCTTTTGGTGGCATCATTCTGTCGGCCAGCCACAATCCCGGTGGCCCAACCGAAGATTTCGGCATCAAATACAATATTGGCAATGGCGGCCCGGCCCCGGAACGCATCACCGATGCGATCTATGCCAATTCCAAAACCATCACCTCCTACAAAACGGTGGATGCGGCTGACATCAATCTCGACAAGATCGGCGCGTTTGAACTGGGTACCATGACCGTTGATGTCATCGATCCCGTGGCCGACTACGCGGCCTTGATGGAGCAATTGTTCGATTTCCCCGGCATTCGCAACATGTTCAGCCTCGGCTTTCGCATGGTATTTGATGCCATGAGCGCCGTGACCGGCCCTTATGCCAAGGAAATTCTGGAAAAACGTCTGGGTGCCCCGGAAGGCACCGTGCGCAATGGCGTGCCGCTGCCCGATTTTGGTGGTCATCATCCAGACCCCAATCTGGTGCACGCCAAAGACCTCTATGACGAGCTGATGGGGCCAGACGCGCCAGATTTCGGTGCCGCTTCTGACGGCGATGGCGACCGCAACCTGATTATCGGCAAGGGCATGTTTGTGACCCCGTCCGACAGTCTGGCCATTCTGGCCGCCAATGCCAATCTGGCCCCCGGCTACTCGGCAGGTATTGCAGGCATTGCCCGTTCCATGCCCACCAGCGCTGCTGCCGACAAGGTGGCGAAGCGGTTGAAAATCAACATGTATGAAACGCCCACAGGCTGGAAATTCTTCGGCAATCTGATGGACGCTGGCAAAGTCACCATCTGCGGCGAGGAAAGTGCAGGCACAGGCTCCAGCCACGTGCGCGAAAAGGATGGTCTTTGGGCCGTGCTTTTGTGGCTGAACGTTCTGGCCAGCCGTGGTGAAAGCGTGCAGGAAATTGTGCGCCAGCATTGGGCCAGCTTTGGCCGCAACTATTATTGCCGCCACGACTATGAAGAAGTCGATTCAGACGCTGCCAATGGCTTGATTGACGCTCTGCGGGCCAAGCTTGCCGATCTGCCGGGCACCAAGATTGGTGACCTCACCGTCGAAGCTGCCGATGATTTTGCCTATCATGATCCGATTGATCACTCAGAGAGCAAAAAACAGGGCATCCGCATTATGTTCGAAGGTGGTTCACGCATCGTCTTCCGCCTGTCGGGCACCGGAACATCGGGCGCAACGCTTCGAGTGTATATTGAGCGTTACGAGCCGGACTCCTCCAACCACAGCATGGAAACGCAAGACGCGCTGGCGGATCTGATTGTGGCCGCGGAAACACTGGCCGATATCCGCGCCCGCACGGGCCGCGATGCGCCCAGCGTGATCACCTGATCGCTGCCGATGGTGGGAGCGCAAGCCACACTGACAGAGACGGGAGCAGACTTTGCGGTCTTCTCCCGTCATGCAGACCGGATTGAGCTTTGCCTGTTTGACAAGCATGGTCATGCAGAACAACGCATGGCCATGCAGCGCGGCGAAGATGGTTTTCACCGCGTACACGTGGACGGCCTCAAAACAGGCACCCGCTATGGCTACCGCGCCTATGGGACCTATGATCCGGACAATGGGCTATGGTTTGACCCCGCCAAATTGCTGGTTGACCCTTACGCGGTCGAGTTGGATCGACCCTTCCGTCATGATCGCCGCCTCTCGCAATTTGGCGAAGACACCACCGACCTCGTTCCCAAAGCCATTTTGACAGCCCCGCCTACGGCCACCATTGCTGCCCCCCTGCTGCCTCCCGGCGGGTTTATCTATGAGGTCAGCGTGCGCGGGTTCTCTATGCTGCACCCGGATATACCAGACGCGCTGCGTGGCACCGTGGCAGCTCTCGCCCACCCGGCCATCATAGCCCACCTCAAACACATTGGTGTGGATGCGGTGGAGCTTTTGCCCATCACCGCATGGATTGATGAGCGGCATTTGCCGCCCTTGGGGCTTTCCAACAGCTGGGGCTATAATCCGGTGGCCTTCATGGCGCTTGATCCGCGCCTTTGCCCCGGTGGCCTTCCTGAATTGCGCAAAACGGTGGCCACCTTGCATCAACACGGCATTGGCACCATTCTCGATCTGGTGTTCAACCACAGTGGCGAAAGCGACCGCGAGGGGGCAACACTCTCCATGCGCGGGCTGGATAACCTCAGCTATTACCGTCACCTGCCAGACCAGCCCGGTACTCTCATCAATGACACCGGCTGCGGCAACACCGTGGCCTGCGATCAGCCGCAGGTCCGACAATTGATTGTCGATACCTTGCGCCATTTCGTGCGGCATGCCGGGGTTGACGGTTTTCGCTTTGATCTCGCCCCGGTGCTGGGCCGAACCGCCACGGGCTTTGAGCGGGATGGCGAAACCCTCAACGCCATCATCAACGATGATCTTTTACGCGACCGGGTATTGATTGCCGAGCCTTGGGATATTGGCCCCGGCGGCTATCAACTCGGCAATTTCCCCCTGCCCTTTCTGGAGTGGAATGACCGCGCCCGCGATGTGACGCGCCGTTTCTGGCGCGGCGATGACTCTATGACCGGCCAGATTGCCACGGCCTTAGCGGGCTCCTCCGATATTTTTGGCCGTGATGGAGCAGATCGCACCCGCAGCGTCAATTTCATTGCTGCCCATGATGGCTTTACCCTGCATGATCTTGTGGCCTATGCTCACAAGCACAATGAGGCAAACGGCGAAGACAATCGCGATGGCCACAACGGCAATCAGTCGTGGAACAACGGTGCTGAAGGCGCGACCTCTGACCCCACCATTCTGACAGCGCGCAAGCGCGATATTGCCGCCCTGCTCTCCACCCTGTTTGTCTCCAAGGGCTGGATCATGCTGACCGCTGGTGATGAAGGTGGCCGCACGCAAAACGGCAATAACAATGCCTATTGTCAGGACAATGACATCACCTGGCTGGACTGGTCGAAACTGGATGCCGATCTGGTGGATCTGACAGCCTCGCTCGCGGCGTTGCGCAAACGCTTTCCTGCCCTTACTCAACCCGCTTTTTTCAAAGACAGCGGCGAAGTGGAATGGATCGGCGCAACAGGCCAGCCCGTGACTGTTGGAGATTGGGAAGCGCAGCATGGTCGCTTCATTGGTCTTCTACTGCCAACACACGATCAACAGAGCGGAAAACCTGTACGGCTTGTCATTCTGATCAATCGCGGTGACGGGTTTTCGCTCGCCCTACCAACACAATCGGGGCGTGCGTGGTACGATCTTTTCACCAGAGAAACCTGTTCCGAAGTGGAAATCCTACCCCGTTCGGTAAAATTCCTTATTGACGACCAATCATCATGGTCTTGATGCTCGCTTGTTTTATAGACGACTGAACTCTACATTTTGGATCAGTCTGGGTGCAGCTTATTTTAGACATGAGAGAGCGATATGCCGCACGAAATTTCTCTGGCCGACATCTCAGGCCTAGTTGGTCAGGAAGTCGGGGTTTCCAAGTGGATTACCATTGACCAAACCATGATTGACGCCTTTGCCGAGGCCACGGACGATCATCAGTTTATCCACACCGACCCGGAACGCGCCAAGGCCGAAAGTCCGTTTGGCGGCACCATCGCCCATGGATTTTTGACGCTCTCGCTGCTGTCCACTATGCATTACGATTGCCTGCCCGTGGTGCGTGAACAAACCATGGGCATCAACTATGGCTTTGAAGCGCTTCGTCTGATCTCGCCGGTGCGCTGCGGCGCGCGCATTCGTGGTCGCTTTACCCTGGCAAAAGTGCGCTTTCGGGGTGCGGCCATGGCCATGACCACCTATGATGTAACCATTGAGATTGAAAACGAGCATAAGCCCGCCCTGACGGCCACCTGGCAAACCATTATTCAATTTGACCCTAAAGATCGCCCAGAAGACGTATAATAAGGATATTTCAAATGGCAGACACAGCCCAAGCAGTCCGCAATGCATTTCTCGATCAGGCCGCGCATTGCGATGTGCTGGGTTCACCCTTTAACGCCAGACTGTGCCGCCTTGTGGCAGAAAAGCTTGAGCACAATAGCGCGGTTGCTACACGCATTCTCTCATGGCCCGGCGATACCACCTCGGCAGGCGATTCTGTGCCGTTGCGCTTGGCTGGAAGCCTGCATGCGCTGGTTCTAACCGGCCAAAACGCGGATTTGGCGACCGCCTATCCACCTCACATGGTAGATGACAACACGCTTTGGGCCGCCGTGTCTTCGGCCTTGACTGAGAATGAAGCCTTTTTGCAAGAGCGCTTGAACTCTGCCCCACAAACCAATGAAGTGCGCCGTTCTGCCGCCTTGCTGCCGGGGTTTCTCACACTGGCATCGCTGTTTAACCTGCCGCTGAAACTCTCAGAGGTGGGAGCCAGTGCCGGATTGAACCTGCAATGGGACCGCTATGGCTATCAATTGGGTGATTTCCGCTGGGGTGATACATCAACGGTGATGCTGACCCCCGAATGGCACGGACCGCAGCCACCGCAAGCCACCATTACCATTGCGGAACGCGCCGGATGCGACCTCAACCCGCTGGACCCGGCATCTGTTGATCACCAAACCCGGCTTTTTTCCTATGTCTGGCCAGACCAGACCGATCGTTTGGAGCGCACCAAAGCCGCTCTTACTATGGCTGCCGAAAGTCATATCACCGTTGAACGCCATGATGCGATTGATTGGCTGAAAGCCCGGCTGCACACACCCCATGACGGCCAACTCCATGTGATTTACCACTCGGTTGCCTGGCAATATTTCCCCGATGCCCTCAAGGCTGAGGGAGAGGCGCTGATTGCCAGCGCTGGCGAAAAGGCAACAGTAACCGCCCCGTTGGCGCGCCTGCAAATGGAGGCTGACGGTAACAAGGGGGCGGCGTTAAGCCTGCAAATCTGGCCAACAGGCGAAAAACGCGAGATTGGTCGTGCCGATTTCCATGGCCGTTGGGTGCATTGGACGGGATGGGATGTCTAGAGTTTGTCAGGGAAAAGT
>DNPN01000177.1:8103-10025 GCA_003501385.1 Rhizobium sp.
CGGTTTTCCCGAAAAGACAAACGAAAACAAGAGAGTTTAGAGTCTGTCTGGTTCAATCTGAACCTGACAGACTCTAAACCCCATCCGCTAATCTTCGCGTTGCGTGACGGGGCAAGTTCGGCTATTTTAGCGATAGATGACAAGACTGAGGAGAGTCATTGGCGAACATAAAATTGCCAATGGCAGAGGAACGTCAAACCGCTTTTGGGGAGCAGGAGCATGAGCGAACACCATTCCGGGCCAGTAGAGACTGGCGCAGCGATGGACTATTCCGAGCACGAAAAGACCTATAACCACTTCATCGCTGCCACCAAATACGGCTCTGCCATTCTGGTTGCCTTGATGATCGCCATGGCTGCCGGCTTTTTCAGCGCTGCTGGCTTTCTAGGTGGCATTGCAATCTTCATTATTCTCAGCGTGGCTGGCGTTTTCATCATGCGGTGAAATTGATCTGTTGAGCATAGAAAAAGCCGAGGCATTTGCCTCGGCTTTTTACATTATTCGCTATCCCACCTCTATTGCATAATTCTTTAAACCGGAATCGGTTTAAAGATAAAATTATGCAACAAAAATAAAGAGCTACAGCGAACCTTTGTGCGCCATATATGGCGCACGGCGCTGTATGAGGCGGACAATCGCCGCTCAACTGTCGCCGCGGGTGCGCGCCAAACCATCGCGAGCAGGCGTATATTTACCATCAAGCCCAACGGCATGCGCATAAGACTTCGCAGCTTTGACCTTATCGCCCCTACGCTCATATACCAGTGCCTGATTGGCCCAGGACTCCGCCACTTTCGGATTCAGCTCAATGGCGTGATTGAAATCGGCAAAGGCATTTTCATCGTCGTTCAAGGCCAGATAACTCACACCACGACCGTTATATGGCTCAGGCGCGCCCGGAGACAGCGATATGGCCTTGGAGAAATCGTCAATTGCCTTATCATGCTGACCACGCAGCTGATAAATCAAGCCGCGATTGTGGTAGGCGCGACCATCGGTGGTATCCAGCGAGATCGCCTTGGAGAAATCCTGAAAGGCTTCATCCACCCGGCCCGCCTGACGGTAAATATTGCCACGACCAATATAGGCAACGTCATAATTCGGATTGATTTTCAGCGCCGCCGTATAATCGGCAGCCGCTTCAACCGGCTTGCCCATATTGCGATACACAAGTGCACGATTCGCATAGGCCTGATAGAAATTCGGATTAAGCTGCAAAGCCGTGCTGAAATCTGCCAAAGCCCGGGTAAAATCACCGGCCCGACCATAGGCAGAACCGCGAACATTATAACCGCTTGGATCTTTTGGATTGGCGGCAATGACCGCCGTCAGGGAGCTGATGTTTTCCTTGGAGCCTTGCTCACGGTCAATGCTGATCACATCGGATGTCTGCGATGATTGGCAGCCAGCCAAGGCGAGAAAGGCAGCCATGCCCAAAGCCTTCACCCCAACACCACGCCAGCACAACGCCTGAGGCCTTTTGCTCATGATGAAAGATTTCCCAGCCATATGCACCATGCTTTTCGTTCCGCTTCCTGAATAGATGTGCGCCGCCACGCCATTTGCCACAGCAGCCAGACAGACCGTCTTATCATCAATATCAAACATTCGATGATATCTTAAACCGATTCTGGTCAAGAACATTCGAAATGACATGGCTGAACAAACGATCTTCCACAAAGAAAAAGCGGCAACGAACTGATCGTCGCCGCTTCTATCTCTTTAAAAGCGCTGAAATGCGGCCAATTAACGGCTGGCTACGCGAGGAGCCGGAGCAGCAATCAAGCCTTCACGCTGCATCTTCTTGCGTGCCAACTTGCGAACGCGGCGAACGGCTTCTGCCTTTTCGCGCGCGCGCTTCTGCGACGGCTTTTCATAGTAGTCACGCATTTTCATTTCACGGAAGATGCCTTCGCGCTGCA
>DNPN01000177.1:10277-17069 GCA_003501385.1 Rhizobium sp.
CCTTCGCGCTGCATCTTCTTCTTCAAGGCGCGAAGCGCCTGATCAACGTTATTATCGCGGACAAGTACCTGCACGTCGAATCCCGTTCCTTTGGTTTTATGTTCAACAGCCGTCCGACAAAAAGGTCAAACGGACCCAAAAAAATACATCCACCAAACCCGAAAGTTTGATAATTTCGTGGCCCAATAACAGATCGAGGCGTGCGAGTCCAGATGCAGTTGCACAGTCTTTCAAAAAAGACCCCTACAAAGCCAGCTTGCTCCTGCTACATAGGTTGTTACAGCGCAAATGCTTAAGCTTTGCGGCAATAATTGAGGCGTGTCGAAACAGGACTATATCCGTGTCGCAAAGGAAGGGGCATGACGCATATTGATCTGTCACAGCTTTGCCTCTACGCCAGAATGACGTGGTTATAGGAGACGATAGGAATGCGCAAATATTCGGTTTTTGCCGTAGCCCGCGAAGCGCTTCGCGCCCACACCGGCTGGAGCGCGCAATGGACATCGCCAGAGCCGCGCAAATCCTATGATGTCATTATTATTGGCGGCGGCGGCCATGGTCTGGGTGCTGCTTATTATCTGGCCAAGGAACATGGCATTACCAATATTGCCGTGATTGAAAAAGGCTGGATTGGCGGCGGCAACACCGGGCGCAACACCACCATCATTCGCTCCAATTATCTCTATGAAGAGAGCATGGATATTTACGAGCACTCGCTGAAGCTCTGGGAGGGCTTGAGCCAGGAGCTGAATTACAATGTGATGTATTCGGCCCGTGGCGTGATGATGCTGTCGCACAATGTGCACGACAAGCAGAGTTTCAAGCGCCACGTCCACGCCAACACGCTGTATGGCATTGATAATGAGTGGCTGACGCCAGAACAGGCCAAGGCCTTCTGTCCGCCGCTGGATATTGCCAAAACCGCCCGCTACCCCATCAATGGCGCGGCGCTTCAACGGCGCGGCGGCACCGCCCGCCATGATGCCGTGGCCTGGGGCTATGCCCGCGCAGCGTCTGATCGCGGTGTGCATATCATTCAAAATTGCGAAGTCACGGGTATTCGCCGGGGAGCAAATGGCGAAGTCACGGGTGTTGAGACCTCCAAGGGCTTTATTGGCGCGAAGAAGATTGGCGTTTCGGCCTCTGGCCACAACTCCATGGTGATGGGCATGGCCGATGTGCGCCTGCCCATCCATTCCACGCCGTTGCAGGCGCTGGTGTCGGAGCCGCTGAAGCCTATCTTCCCGTGCGTGGTGATGTCCAACACCGTGCATGCCTATATCTCGCAATCCGATAAGGGCGAGCTTGTGATTGGCGCTGGTACGGACCAGTATAATTCCTATTCCCAGACAGGCGGTTTGCAGATCATCACCCACACGCTGGATGCAATTTGCGAGCTGTTCCCCATCTTCCGCCGCGTCAAGATGATGCGTCAATGGGGCGGCATTACCGATAACACCGCCGACCGCTCACCGATCCAGAGCATAACCCCCGTGCCAAACCTGTTTGTCAATTGTGGCTGGGGCACGGGCGGCTTCAAGGCCACACCGGGGTCTGCCAATCTGTTTGCCCATCTGATTGCCAAGGGCGAGCCGCATGCATTGGCCAAGGGCCTGACGCTGGATCGGTTCCGCACCGGACGATTGATTGATGAAGCGGCTGCGGCTGCGGTTGCGCACTAAAGTGAGATCCGAAAAGTGGGAACCGGTTTTCGGACAAATCGAACGAACAAAAATTGAGCGGGATTGAGAAAAATGCTGTTGATCAAATGTCCCTATTGTCAGGAAGAGCGGTCCGAGCTGGAATTTCACGGCGCAGGCGAGGCGCATATTGTGCGGCCAGCCAATATTGCCGAGATTTCCGATGCGGAATTCGAAGCCTTCTTTTTCTTACGCGATAACCCCAAGGGAATCATCTTTGAACGCTGGCGGCATCTGTATGGCTGCGGGCGCTTTTTCAATGCGGTGCGCGATACTGTCAGTGACAAATTTCTGCTGACCTATAAGGCAGGCGAAGCCAAGCCGGATGATGCCGCTGTGCAAGCCCTCATCGACAACAAGGGAGCTGCGCAATGAGCGGTGCCAATCGTATTCCCGGCAAGGGCCGTCTGACGCCCGCCAGAACCGCCCGTTTCACCGTCGATGGCCGTATTCTCACCGCCCTTGAGGGCGATAGCGTGGCTTCGGCCTTGCTTGCCAACGGCATTCATCTGGTCGGTCGCTCGTTTAAATATCACCGCCCACGCGGCATTCTCACAGCTGGCCCGGAAGAGCCAAACGCGCTGTTGGACATTTCCCGCGATAGCGCGCGGCGTCAGCCAAACGTGCGTGCCCCCGTGCAGGAAGTGTTCGATGGAATGCGGGTGCAGACGCAAAACCGCTGGCCGTCGCTTTCCATGGATATTGGCGCGGTCAATGATTTAATGTCCCCGTTCTTTGCTGCCGGGTTTTACTATAAAACCTTTATGTGGCCCAAGAGCTTCTGGCACAAGATTTATGAGCCGATCATCCGCCGCGCCGCAGGCCTTGGCGTGGCTCCAACCGAAGACGATACCGACCATTACGCCAACCGCTACGCCCATTGCGATGTGATGGTGGTGGGCGGCGGTGTCGCAGGCCTCACCGCTGCACTTGCGGCAGCGGAGACGGGCGCTTCCGTCATTATCTGCGATGAACAGCCGGAAATGGGCGGTGCCTTTCATTATGATACGGGTGCCGTGATTGACGGCCAAAACGGCTATGACTGGGCGCAAGCCACTGTCGCTAAACTGAATACCATGGACAATGTCACCGTGCTGCCCCGCACCACGGCCTTTGGCTATTACAACCACAATTTCCTGGGATTGGCGGAGCGCATCACCGACCATATCGCAAAACCCGCCAAGGGCTCGCCGCGCGAACGGCTGTGGCAGGTGCGGGCGAAAAAGGTGGTGTTGGCCACAGGCGCGATTGAGCGCCACATGGTGTTTGCCAACAACGACCGCCCCGGCATTATGCTGGCATCGGCGGCACGCACCTATCTCAACCATTATGGCGTGGCTGTGGGCGCGAAAGTGGCAATCTATACCGCCCATGATTCGGCCTATGAAGCCGCGATTGACCTGAAAAAGGCGGGTGTACAGATCGTTGCCATCATCGACAGCCGCCGCAATCCGGGAGCCGGTGTGATGGCTGACGCTCAAGCGGCAGGCATTGAGGTTTTGACCGAACATTGCGTTCTCGATACCGCTGGACGTTTGCGGGTGAAATCCATCACCATTGCCAGCAAGGGCGGTTTTGACCGCCGCAAGCTGGCCGTCGATGCGCTGCTGATGAGCGGCGGCTGGACGCCATCCGTGCATCTGTTCTCGCAATCGCGCGGCAAACTCCGGTTTGAGGCCACCACGCAGCGCTTCCTGCCAGATATTTACGTGCAGGATAGTATCTGCATCGGGGCCTGCAACGGCACGGATGACATGCACGAACTGCTGGTAGAAGCCTATGCCAGCGGCGCAAGGCTGGCAAAAGAAGCCGGCGCAGAAGGCGAGAGCGGAGGCCAGCCAAGCGGTGCCAACACCCACATCTGGACCGGCGGCATGATTGGCGCAGCCGAAGGCGCTGGCCCCGATGATGCCGTGAAAGCCTTTATCGACTTCCAGCACGATGTCTGCGCCAAGGATATTCGGCTGGCGGTGCGCGAGGGCATGCATTCCATCGAGCATATCAAGCGCTTTACCACCAATGGTATGGCGTCTGATCAGGGCAAGCTGTCCAACATGCATGGGTTGGCAATTGCCGCCGAAATGCTAGGTAAAGAGATCCCGCAAGTAGGCCTCACCACCTTCCGCGCCCCCTATACGCCGGTGACCTTTGGCACGCTGATCAACCATTCGCGTGGCGAGTTGTTTGACCCCACGCGCAAAACCCCGATGCATGATCTGGAAACCGCGCTGGGTGCCGATTTTGAAGATGTCGGCAATTGGAAGCGCGCCTGGTACTACCCGAAACCCGGCGAGGATATGCATGCCGCCGTCAACCGCGAGTGCAAAACCGTGCGCGAAGTGGCGGGCGTGTTCAATGCCTCAACACTCGGCAAAATCGAGGTGGTTGGCCCGGATGCGGCAAAGTTCCTCAACCTGATCTACACAAACCCATGGGATAGCCTCAAACCCGGCAAATGCCGCTATGGCATCATGACCCGCGACGACGGCTTTATCTATGACGACGGTGTGGTCGGACGGCTGGCCGAAGATCGCTTCCACGTCACCACCACCACCGGCGGTGCGGCCCGCGTGCTGAACCACATGGAAGACTATCTGCAAACGGAATTCCCGGAGCTGAAGGTCTGGCTCACCTCCGCGTCTGAGCAATGGGCCGTGATTGCAGTGCAGGGACCAAAGGCCTGCGAGATTATCGAACCTTTCGTGGAGGGTATCGATATTTCCAATGAGGCCTTCCCCCATATGAGCGTGGCGGAAGGAAAATTCTGCGGCGTGCCAACCCGGCTGTTCCGTGTGTCGTTTACAGGCGAAGTGGGCTTTGAAATCAACGTGCCAGCCGATTACGGCGCGTCGGTGTTTGAGGCCGTGTGGAAGCGCGCAGAAAGCATGGGCGCCTGCCTCTATGGCACCGAAACGATGCACGTGCTGCGCGCCGAAAAGGGCTATATCATCGTTGGCCAAGACACCGACGGCACGCTGACGCCCGATGATGCCAATTACGGTTGGGCCGTCTCCAAGAAAAAGACCGATTTCGTCGGCATTCGCGGCCTCAAACGCCCGGATCTGGTGAAGGAAGGCCGCAAGCAACTGGTCGGCCTTTACACCAAAGACCCCAATGAAGTGCTGGAAGAAGGCGCACAGATTGTTACCAACCCCAACCAGCCCAAGCCAATGACCATGCTGGGCCATGTCACCTCATCCTACTGGTCAGAAAACCTTGGCCGCTCCATTGCCATCGCCATGGTGGCCGGTGGCCGGGCACGCATGGGCGAAACGCTCTATGTGCCAATGCCGGATAAAACCATTTCCGTCGAGGTGACGGATATGGTGTTCTTTGACAAGGAAGGAGGCCGGATTCATGGCTGATACAATCATTGCCACCCGCAAAACGGTTCTCGATGGGCTAAACAGCGGCTCCGCACAGGTCAAACTCACCCCCGCAGCCCCTGCTTCACGCATTTCCTTGCGCGCCAGCGCGGATGCCGTAACTGGCCTCTCCACGACGCTCGGCCTTGCCTTGCCCACAACGCCAAAAACCTCCACCCAATCCGGCCCCCGCCTCGCCTTCTGGCTCGGCCCGGATGAATGGCTGGTGATTGACGAAAGCGAAGCCGACCTGATGGAACTTTGCGCCACATCCGGCAATGTGCATTCCGCAACCAACGTATCACACCGCAACACTGCGATCATTGTGAGCGGCCCCGGTGCTGTGCGCACTCTCAATACTGCTTGCCCCCTCAATCTGTCTCTGAAAACCTTCCCGGTTGGTGCCGTGACCCGTACCGTGTTCGGGAAGATTGAAATCGTCCTCTACAGGATGGCCGAACAGGAATTCCGCGTGGAATGCTGGCGCTCCTTCGCAGACTATGCTTTTGGCATGTTGCAGGAAGGGGCAGCAGACGCTGGCCGATAAACGCCTCCCCAAAATAGAAAAGCCGCCTTGCGGAAAACGATGCGAGGCGGCTTTTTATGCCATAACAGGTCTTTGAGCTTCAGAAGGTGGTAATCACCGTTGCTCCGACACTCTGAAACTTATCCATATTCACCAGCACCTCGGGTGCTTCATCAAGGCTGATCTGACCTCCCACCAGTTTTGACGGGTCCAGCTTTCCGGTCTGCACCATATCCAGCTATGACAATGCTCTCACTGAGGCAATCAACGGTCTTTACAAGGCAGAGGTCATCCATCGGCGGGGACCGTGGCGCAACTTCGAAGCTGTGGAGTTTGCTACACTCGAATGGGTGGATTGGTTCAACAACCGCCGTCTTCTGGAGCCCTTCGGAAACATTCCGCCAGCCGAGGCCGAAGAACGATACTACGCCATGCTGGACGAACCAGCCATGACCGCATAACTTAAGCCAAACGGTCTCCGGTAAATCAGGGGCGGTTCACTCGCGAGGTGCGGCGCAACGGCGCGTCGGGCGTTGGTTCTGGTTCTGGCTACAACGCAAGCACTGCCTCTGCAGCCTGTTTGTCTCGCCGCCGTCGCGGACTTTGTCGGTTGGCTGAGGGTAAGCCTCTGCGATCCCTTGTGTTTGACCAGATCCGGCTGGGCTGGTCACCGCAACAGATTTCTGGCAGACTCAGGCACATGAATGAACCCGAAATGGTTGCGCATGAGACGATTTACCGGGCGATCTATATTTTGCCCCGTGGTGAATTACGCAAGGAACTCATTGGCTTATTGCGGCAGGGGCACAAGCTACGCCGCCCGCGCAGCCAGGGCACGGATCGGCGCGGGATCCTGCCGGGCATGGTTTCGGTGCACGACCGGCCGGCGTCAGTTCTCACCCGAAAGTTGCCGGGTGACTGGGAAGGCGATCTGATCAAGGGGGCAGGAAATGCAAGCTGCGTCGGTACGCTGGCCGAGCGTAAAACCCGCTATGTCGTTCTGATCAAAATGAAAAATGCTGGGGCAGATGCGGCGCTGGCTGGCTTTTCGCGCGGACTTTCAAAGGTGCCCGAGGCGATGCGAACGAGCATGACCTACGATCAGGGCAAGGAAATGGCGCGTCATGTCGAACTGGCCAACCGATTGAATATAAAAGTCTATTTTTGTGATCCGCATAGCCCTTGGCAGCGCCCGACCAAC
>DNPN01000040.1:0-594 GCA_003501385.1 Rhizobium sp.
GGGAGGCCAATCAATGACCAAAAAAACCATGCAGGATTGGGATGCGCTGGCCGAACGGGAGTTGAAAGCCGCACCCGATACGCTGACCTGGCAAACCCCCGAAGGCATTGCCGTCAAGCCACTCTACACGGAAGAGGATCTGCAAGGGGTTGAGCATCTCGGCACGCTCCCCGGTTTTGCACCCTTCACCCGTGGTCCCCGCGCCACCATGTATGCCGGGCGGCCATGGACCATTCGCCAATATGCGGGCTTCTCCACCGCCGAAGCCTCCAACGCCTTTTACAAACGTAATCTGGCGGCGGGCCAAAAGGGCCTGTCGGTGGCTTTCGATCTTGCCACCCACCGCGGCTATGACAGCGACCATCCCCGCGTTGAAGGCGATGTTGGCAAAGCAGGCGTGGCGATTGACAGCGTAGAGGATATGAAAATCCTGTTTGATGGCATCCCGCTGGATGAAATGTCAGTGTCGATGACCATGAATGGGGCGGTGATCCCGATTCTGGCCAATTTCATTGTCGCCGGTGAAGAACAGGGTGTGTCGCGCAACAAGCTCTCTGGCACCATTCAAAATGATATTCTCAAAGAATTCATGGT
>DNPN01000040.1:857-9462 GCA_003501385.1 Rhizobium sp.
CATGGTGCGCAACACCTATATTTACCCGCCAGAACCCTCAATGCGGATCGTGGCCGATATTATCGAATACACCGCGAAAGAAATGCCGAAGTTCAATTCGATTTCCATATCCGGCTATCATATGCAGGAAGCAGGTGCCACGCTTACGCAGGAACTGGCGTTTACGCTGGCCGATGGCCGCGAATATGTGCGCGCCGCCCTTGCCAAGGGGCTGGATGTCGATGAGTTCGCAGGGCGCTTGTCGTTCTTCTTTGCCATTGGCATGAATTTCTTCATGGAAGCCGCCAAATTGCGCGCTGCCCGTCTGTTGTGGACGCGGATCATGCAGGAGTTTTCGCCGAAAAAAGCCGCAAGCCTGATGCTGCGCACCCACTGTCAGACCTCAGGTGTGTCACTGGCCGAGCAGGACCCGTATAACAACATTATCCGCACCGCCTTTGAAGCAATGTCGGCAGTGCTGGGCGGCACACAATCGCTGCACACCAATTCCTTTGACGAGGCGATTGCACTGCCAACAGAGTTTTCCGCCCGCATTGCCCGCAACACCCAATTGATTTTGCAGCATGAAACCGGCGTGACCAAAGTGGTCGATCCGCTCGCGGGTTCCTACTATGTCGAGAGCCTGACCAAGGAACTGGCAGACGCCGCCTGGGCGCTGATCGAAGAGGTGGAAAGCCTTGGCGGCATGACCAAGGCGGTGGATGATGGCCTGCCCAAACGCCTGATTGAGGAAGCCGCCACCCGCCGTCAGGCCGCTGTGGACCGCGGCGAAGAGGTGATTGTTGGCGTCAACAAATACCGGCTGGAAACGGAAGACGAGATTGATATTCTCAACATCGACAACGCCGCTGTGCGTGTGGGCCAGATCAAGCGTCTGGAAGACACCAAGCGCCGCCGCGATGCCAAGGCGGTTGCGCAAACACTGGCAGAACTGACCCGGGTTGCCCAAACCGGCGAAGGCAATCTGTTGGCCGCCGCCGTCGATGCCGCCCGTGCGCGGGCCACCGTTGGTGAAATATCGGATGCCATGCGGGCTGTGTTTGGTGATCATACGGCGGTGCCAAAGGTGGTGAGCGACGTTTATGGCGACAGCTATCACGATGATCCCGAATATCAGATGATCGTTGGTCGCTTATCTGAGTTTGCCACAACACTGGGTACTAAGCCTAAGATTATGGTGGCCAAGCTGGGGCAGGATGGCCATGACCGGGGTGCCAAGGTGATTTCCTCTGCCTTTGGCGATCTTGGGTTTGAGGTCATTGCCGGACCCTTGTTCCAGACACCGAATGAGGCGGCTGATCTGGCAGTTGCCCAAAAGGTGCATGTGGTGGGCATGTCCTCGCTGGCGGCTGGCCATAAAACCCTGGCACCGCAATTGGTGGCGGCCCTCAAGGCAAGAGGAGCCGACAACATCATCGTGGTGGTGGGCGGTGTCATTCCAAGGCAGGATTATCAATTCCTGCTCGACCATGGCGTTGCTGCCGTGTTTGGCCCCGGCACCAATGTGCTCGAAGCCGCACGCGCCGTGATGGATTTGATGCAGGGACGCTTGCGGAACAGTTGAACGATGGGATTGGAAAGCGACACTCAAAACAGCGTCGCCCCAACCTTAGTTTGGTTTATACCAACCCCACCTTTTGAAAGGCGATCTGCACCGCTCTGTTCAGAGCAACGGGCAGCACCGACATGTGGTTTTCGCCTGCATATTCCTCAAAGGTCGGCTTTTGTACAAAGCATTGCAACGCGGCTAACCGCTGCACCATCTCTTCGGCCAAGGCGATTGTTCTGATTTCCTTGGCGCGCTCCTGCCGTTTTTGCTCTTCGGGTGTATTCTTATGAAAGGGTGCCAGAATATCCCCTTCATATTCGCCAGCCGACAAATGCAGCGTAACATCCAGGGGCTGATCAAGATTGTCGAGAAAAGCCTTTTCCGACGTCAGAATCGCAGCATCTTCCCAAAAAATCGCTGGGCTTGCCGCCACCCATCGTGAAAAGGCATCAGGCCTGGAAAACAGCGCATAGAGGGTAAACAGCCCGCCAAAGGAATGGCCAAACAACGTCTGACGGGAGCGGTCAATAGGGACCTGCTTTTCCACCCAGGATTTCAATTGATCTTCGATAAAGGCCAAAAACGCTTGCCCCCCACCTGTGCGCACATCGGGCGTATCGGGGAAAAACGGCGGATAGACCTGACCCGGCGGCGGGCCCAAATCCCATGAACGACGCAGCGGATCATAGGGTTCATCCAGCGGATAGCCAATGGCGACAACGACACCCTCGGTTACGTTGGTTCCGTTTGGATAGGCCGATTGCACCTTAACGGCATCAACAGCTGTTGCAAAACAGGCATTACCGTCGGTGAGATAGAGAACGGGCCAACCTTCAGGCGGTGCAGCTTTGTCAGGTCGATAGAGAAAGATGCGGTAGGGCTCACTCGAATGCTCGGGCGTGATATCGGCAAACATGGTGTTGGCCATGATGACAGGCGTCAGCGGTGTTTCAACCATGCAAGATGAGGATTTTGGCATGCTTTTCTCCGGGGCGAATGAGCAATCGTTGAGGGGAAGCCCAACGCGCACTAGAGCCAGATTCGTATAATATGACAAAAATCTTCATATTATTCCACAAACGCTCTGACAAGTGCTTGTACACGTTAAAACAGCAGGATATGACAGCAGCCATTGATAGCGAAGCGCGAATTCTGCAATCATGTCCGCACAACCCATCACCCTATCCACAAAAATATGATTATTATTATCATGTATTCTTGACGAAGGCGTGTCCGACGATCTAGTTTGCGCCATATTTTCAAAATGGGTGGACACCAAACATCATGGCACTAAAATCGTCTATTAAAATCAAGCGAATACGCAACGGTCTTCTTCGGGCAGCATTGACGACCACTGCGCTTGCAACGGTGATTGCCTTGAGTGGACAGGCCATGGCGCAGGACGCGGACGACAACTCTAGCGCGGGGAAGGTTACGCAACTTGCGCCCATTGCCATTGATGGTCAGGCCAAGGACGGATCAGATAATTCAAAGGTCACGGCCAAGAAGAGCGGGGGCGCAACCAAGATCGATACACCTTTGATTGAAACGCCGCGGTCTGTTTCCGTCATCACCAAGAAGGAATTGGAAGAGCGCGGCGTTCAGAACGTGACCGACGCCGTGAGCTACACCGCAGGTGTGCAAACCGGTGGTGCCGGCTTCGACCCACGCTTCGATTCTATTTCTATTCGCGGCAATGACATCACGACCACAGGTGATTTTCTCGATGGCTTGCGCCAACCCTATATGAATTACGGCATGTTCCGCACCGATCCTTACGCGTTGGAGCGGGCTGAAGTCATCAAGGGGCCCGTTTCCGTGCTGTATGGTGCGGGCAATCTTGGCGGGATCGTCAACAAGATCCCGAAGCTGGCAACCGATGAAGAGATCAGAGAAGTTGGCGTGCTATACGGATCACCCAGCCGCGCCCAAACCATGTTTGATTTCGGTGGACGCGTTGATCCCAATGACGATAGCTATCTCTACCGTATCGTGGGCCTGGCACGGCATGGCGATACAAATTTTGACATCGCGGATGACCGCTACTTCATTGCCCCGTCCTTTACCTGGAAGCCCGATTCCACCACAACCTTCACCATCTATGGCTCTGCACAGTCGAGTGAAACCGATGCCAATGTCGGTGCCATCGTCGATCCGAGCGGCAACATTCTGAAACTGCGCGATAGCGATCCAGATTACGACTATCAGAAAACCAAACAGCAGCAGATTGGCTACAAATTCGAACACGAGTTTGATAATGGGCTGACCTTCCGCCAGAATCTTCGCTATTCCCATATGGATCTCAAGGCGCGTTATCTCGGCACCCAAAGCTGGACCGGTACCGTGGCGCATCGTGGCGCTTCGGCGATCTCGGACTCGATGGACGTATTCCAGGTCGACAATCAGCTAGAGGCCAAATTTGATACCGGTCCTGCGGCCCACACCATGCTGTTCGGGCTCGATTACACCACCGTCACCTCAGGCTTCGCCTACGGCTATGATACGAGCACAAGTACCGCTTACGATTTTGACATTGCCAATCCCACCTATGGCGTTTCCGGTCCGACACCATCCTATAACTACAGCCTTCTCCAAAATGATATGTGGCAGGTTGGTGCTTATGCTCTTGATCAGATCGAGCTCGACAAATGGCGTTTCACACTGGGAGGACGCGAGACATGGGTCCACCAAAACAGTGAAACAACGGATGTTGCCTCTGGCACTGTGACCACGGACTCGATTGATAAAAAAGCATTTTCTGTTCAGACCGGGGCTCTTTATCTGTTCGACAATGGCGTGGCCCCCTACGTCAGCTATGCCACGTCATTTAATCCGGTGACCAACCGCTCCGCATCTGGGGATGTGCTTCAACCCACAAAGGGTGAGCAGTACGAGCTTGGCGTCAAGTATCAGCCTCCCGGTTCTGATATTTTGCTATCCGCTGCCGCATACAACCTTGTTGAAAAAAACAAGCCACATTTGGTTGATCCGCTGACCCTTGCCTATGACTCGATTGGCGAAGTGACCAGCAGAGGTATCGAATTGGAAGCCAGAGCCACCGTCCGTGAAGGTCTGGATGTGATTGCCGCCTATGCTTACAATCACTCAGAGATCACCGGCGGCGATAACGTTGGCAATGCGCCATCCACAACACCGCGCAATATCGCCAGCCTTTGGACCAAATACCAATTCCAGGAAAGCTCGGTGGTCAACGGCTTGGGCATCGGTGGCGGTATTCGCTATCTCGGTGAAAGCTACACCAGCGACGAGAATACGGCCAAAAATGCGGCTGGCATCTATTTTGATGCCGCCATCACCTATGACTTCGGTGCCATTGACAAGCAATACAAGGGCCTGACCGCGGCCTTCAACATTCAAAATATCGCCAACCGCAAAACGACGGTCTGCAACGGCGGCTATTGCTATCTGGCGGAAGGACGCAACGTCACGGCATCGCTAAAGTATCGTTGGTAAGAAAGACTATCACTCTGTTTCGCAACAAAAAACATCCCCGAGCCTATGCTCGGGGGTGTTTCATGAAGTTTCAGGACAGGCTGCGTAAATGCCTTTCAGTTCTTGGCACGCCGTCACAGATATGGGCCGCCTTTATGTCACACCAACTCCATTGAGGCACCCATTGACCCAGTCCTATCCCCCAGACGCTGCCGCAAGGATGACAATGGAACGTGAAGTAGACATCACACCGCCTTCGAAAAAGCCTTCCATCTTTTCCACGCAGCAGCTCCGCTTCGATGTGGATGGGCGTCACATTCTTGAGCCGCTGGATTTAAGCTTCCATGCGGGAGAAATTTCAGGTCTGATCGGGCATAATGGCTCTGGAAAATCAACACTGATCAAGCTGTTGGCACGCCAGATTCAGCCCAGCGGCGGACGGGTGGTGTTCAATGAGGCACCGCTCAGTGCTTACGATGCACGAGCCTTTGCCAGAGCCGTGGCCTATTTGCCGCAAGATACATCTTCCGCTACGGGCATGACCGTGAGAGAGCTTGTCGCCTGTGGTCGCTATCCCTGGCATGGCGCATTGGGCCGCTTTACCGATGATGACCGGGAAAAGGTCGAAACGGCCATGCAGCTCACCCATGTTGATCCACTTGCAGACCGGATGGTTGACACCCTGTCCGGTGGAGAGCGTCAGCGGGTGTGGATTGCCATGCTGGTCGCCCAAGACAGCCGGTGCCTGTTGCTGGATGAGCCGACCTCTGCACTCGACATTGGCCATCAGATGGAGGTTTTAGGGCTGGTCCACGACTTGTGTCGCACCAAAAGCCTGAGCGCCATTCTGGTACTGCATGACATCAATGTCGCCTCGCATTTCTGCGATCAACTTTATGCATTGAAGGCTGGCAGGCTGATCGCATCTGGCCCCTCCGAGAGCCTGATGGATGCGGCAACGCTGAACACCATTTATGGCACCAACATGGGTGTGACGGCCCATCCCGTCCACGGAACCCCGCTGGCTTATGTTATCTGATACGCATCTCAAAAACGTCCCCTTGTCCCGCCGTGATTTTCTGATTGCTGCTGCGGCCCTCAGCGCAATGCCGGCATCTGCACAAGCGGCGGGGGCCATATCAGGGCCTATTGTATCACTGGATTACGGCCTGGCCTCCACCCTGTTGGCGCTAGGGGTAACGCCAGCCGCTATTGCCTCTCGTGCTGATTGGGATGTCTGGGTGGTAGAGCCCAAATTGCCGTCTGGTGTTGTGGATCTGGGCAGCAGCAGCGAGATCAATCTTGAAATACTCGCCAGCCTCAAGCCTGCCTTGATCCTCTCGACGCCCTATCTGGCAAATCTCAAACCCCGCCTTGAGCCAATCGCCCCAGTGCTTGAGTTGACCATTTATGCTGAAGGTGGCGAAGCGCTGGCGCGATCTGTTGACGCGACTAAAATCCTGGCCAAGGCCATCGGCCGCGAACCGCAGGCGACAGAGTTTCTGGCCCGATCTGACCGATTTTTTGATGACTGCGCCAAACGGGTGGAACGCTTGGCACCGCCGCCGTTGGCCCTTGTGAATTTTATGGATCAGCGCCACGCCCGTATCTATGGCGGCTCTGGCCTCTATCAGAATGTTATGACCCGAATCGGCCTGAAAAACGCATGGACAGGCGGCGGAGATTTTTGGGGCTTCGAGACGATCAGTATCGAGCAACTGGCCCTGCTCAATCAAAATTTACGGCTGATTGCCTTTGAACCGCTGACGCCGGTCAATATCTTTTCCGTGCTGGAGCAAAGCCCGCTGTGGACCAGTCTGCCTTTCGTCAAAGCGGGCCGGATTTCGGTTTTGCCGGGCACGTTGATGTTTGGCATGGTGCAAGAAGCCATGCGCTTTGCCCAAGTTCTCCTCGATCATCTTGAGAAAGTGGTATGATGCTCATCCGCACACACACCAGCATCAGTGCTCCAGCCGTGGCGATGGGACTGCTGCTGATGGGTGGTCTGCTCGCCTTTATTCATGTCTGGCCCGATCTTTCGCGGCTAACGGTGTATGATGGAGGCTATGATCCGCGCCGCATGGTGCTTCTCTATTCGACCCTGCCAAGGATGGCCACGGCACTTTTGTCTGGTGCAGCACTTGCGCTGGCAGGAAGCGTGTTGCAACAGGTGCTGCGCAATCCGCTGGCATCCGACACAACGCTTGGCATTTCCGCAGGAGCAAACCTTGCACTGGTGATAGCCATGCTGGCGTTTCCGGCGCTGGACGGTTTAAGCCGCGACGCTGTTGCCTTGTTTGGCAGTGCCATTGCGGCATTGATCGTGTTCATGATTGGTGCACGGCGTGGATTTTCACCGTTCGCACTGGTGCTTGCCGGATTGATCGTCAGCATCTGGTGCGGCTCTCTGGCGGCTATTCTGGTTTTGATGAATGATCGCTATCTCGCCGGCCTGTTCATTTGGGGTGCCGGCTCTCTGGCGCAGCAGAGCTGGGTTATTCCCTTAAGCTTGCTGCCCAAAATCTTAGGCCTTGCCGCGATCGCCTTTCTCATGACACGGCCCCTGTCGCTGATGGAACTGGGTGACAGCGGCGCAAGCGGCATTGGCCTGTCCGTGAAACGAACCCGTGTGATGGCGGTGTGTGTTTCAATCGCGCTTGCGGCCATCGTGACCAGCGCAGTCGGTGTCATCGGCTTCATTGGCTTGATCGCACCCGGCATCGCCCGCCTTGCCGGTGCGCGGCGCATAAAAAGCCAGTTGATCTGGGCACCCCTGATTGGCGCAGGATTGCTGCTGTTAACGGACGAAGCATTGGCAATGGTGGCCACAGGAAATACGCTATTTTTGCCAACGGGAGCCATCACTGCTTTTCTCGGCGCGCCATTGCTGTTGCTCATGCTGCCTCGCATGCGGATCTCACACAAGGTGAACCCGGCGGCATCCCAGCCCAAAGCCAGCTCTCGGCATGGATCGCCGCTTCTGCTGGCAGCCGCGTGCACGGTCCTGTTTATACTGCTCATTGGGACACTCTTTTTAGGTCGCGCACCAGATGGCACGTGGACAATTCTCGCCAAAGCCCAGTGGGCAAATGTGCTTCCCTATCGTTTCCCGCGCGTGATCGGTGCCTTTGCTGCGGGCATGATGCTTGCCGCCGTCGGCTCCATCCTGCAGCGTTTAACGGGCAACGAAATGGCCAGCCCAGAAGTTCTCGGCATATCGGCGGGGGCAACCATAGGCGTCACACTCGCGCTGTTTTTGCTGCCCGCATCAGGCGTTGTGGCGCAACTTGGCTTCGGAGGTTTTGGGGCGCTTGCGGTGCTGGTTGTCATTTTCCTGTTCGGCATCCGCTCCGGTTTTGCCCCGGAACGGGTGCTGCTAACAGGGATTGCCCTTGGTGCAATGCTGGATGCATCCATCAGCGTGCTGGCAGCAACAGGTGATCCGCGTGCGATGATGGTGATGCAATGGATGAGTGGATCGACCTATCTGGTGGATGCGCCCAAGGCGATCTCCGCTGTTGTTGCAGCAAGTGTTGGCCTGACACTCTCCTTTATGGCTCGTCGCTGGCTGGATTTGCTGCCGCTGGGTCCACAAGCCGCACT
>DNPN01000040.1:9710-10879 GCA_003501385.1 Rhizobium sp.
GGGTCCACAAGCCGCACAAGCCATCGGCATTCGAGTCAATTTTGCCCGTGGTTGCCTGTTTGCGCTGGCGGCCGGAATGACCGCTGCCGCCACACTGATGGTAGGCCCCTTGAGTTTCATCGGCCTGATGGGGCCACATTTGGCACGAGAACTTGGCATTCGCCGCGCCATGCCCCAGCTTTTAGCCGCAGCGCTGGCGGGTGGTGGCCTGATGGTGCTTGCCGATTGGTTTGGCAGAATGATCGGCTTTCCCTATCAGTTCCCGGCAGGGTTAGTATCAGCTCTGGTGGGTGCTCCATTGCTCCTGGCTTTGGTTCTGCGCAAGCGCAGCACGCGGTGACAAAAATGCGAGCACACATCCCTAACCCTTTGAAATAGTCATACATCCTTCCTTGAGTTGTGATAGATTCCGAAGGAAGACTCACACAGCCAGCTTCACTCGATCTGTTGAGCAATTGCGCCCGACCAAGGATGAACCGATGCATACCAACCCGGCGCAACCCAACCCAATTGAGACCATCAAGCAGCCAGATCGCCCCAAGCTGTTGCAGGTTCTGGGCCCAGGCCTGATCACTGGCGCGTCCGACGACGATCCTAGCGGAATTGGCACCTATTCTCAGGTTGGCGCACAGTTTGGCTACGGCATGGGGTGGGTCATGGTGTTTAGCTGGCCACTGATGTGCGCGATTCAAGAGATCAGCGCCAGAATTGGCAGAGTCACGGGCCGAGGCATCGCGGGCAATCTGAAGCGCCATTACCCTATTGGGTTTGTATATGGGATTGTCTCTCTTCTCGTCTTGGCCAACGTCATCAATATCGCAGCCGATCTTGGTGCCATGGGCGCGGCACTCCAGCTTCTGATGGGTGGTCCGGCTTTGCTTTATGTTGTGCTGTTTGCAATTGTCACCGTGCTGCTCGAAACATTCTCGCGCTATTCCCGCTATGTATCCGTGCTAAAATGGCTGACAATTTCCTTGTTTTCTTACGTTGGCGTTGTGTTTGTCGTGCATGTTCCTTGGGGTGTGGTCGGCTGCAATCTGATTGTTCCGCATATGTCGCTCGATGCAAACTCTATCACCGCTGTGGTGGCCATTCTGGGAACGACCATTAGCCCCTACCTGTTTTTCTGGCAGGCCGCCGAGGAGGTCGAGGAATTTCATCGGCGCCAC
>DNPN01000023.1 GCA_003501385.1 Rhizobium sp.
AATGATCGTTACGAAGGTGACGATGACATCGGTTTCACGGATTTGATATGAGTTGAATAACGCAATGCCTCCATCGCGCTCGGGCGCAACACCTGGGCGTTGCTTGAAAGCGAACCCGTTACTGCCGAGCATTTTTCTTATATCGGTGAGCGTAGTCTGGCCAAACTTCATACCAGACCAGTCAGCGTAGGAGCCTCCACTCTCCCCACCCCAGTCTGTCTCCAAAAAGACTATTTTCCCACTGGATCGCACGAAGGTTGCAGAGAACTCGTTGCCGCCTGGGAGCACGTACTTAACGATGCTGTGTGGTCCCATCGTCTGAGACGCGACCGGCTCCGCGCCCAAAAGCCTTAAGGCTTGTCTGTCGCTGCCGATTGTTATGCCAGATAAATCTTGTGCTCTGGGCTCACCTATAGAGTACAGTGCACTCAGAAAGATGGCGCTGGCTGCAAAAATAAGCGCTCGGCCCATTGGAAAGACTTTCATGTTCGTCCCCACGAAACATTTTTCGCCAGAAAATATTCAACGCCACTCTATTTGCAAGCTTTAATTGTTCTTGCAGTCGCAATTCTATTTTTAATAACCAGATTGATTAAGAGCCTGACTCGAAAAAATTTCAACGATATCCGTATCTTGCCAATCGTCGTGTCAGGACCCGGATGTGGGCGATTGTGATCCAGGCCTCGGCCGATGCAACGGACTTTTTCCAATCCTTGGCCAATCGCCGGCATCTGCCAAGCCATGCGAAGGTGCGCTTCACGACCCAGCGACGCGGCAGAACCTCGAAGCCCTTGGCCTTGTCGCTCCGCTTGACGATCTGGACAGTGAACGCAGCGATCTTTTGCAGCGCGCCCTTCAGCTTCGGTCCGGCATACCCACCGTCGCGATCCTGAATATCGGCCGCGTGGACCATGAGGCCGACCATCAGTCCGAGCGTGTCAACGACGATATGACGCTTGCGTCCCTTGATCTTCTTGCCCGCGTCATAGCCCGAAATGCCGCCGCTTTCCGTGGTTTTGTCACTTTGACTGTCGATCACGCCCGCTGACGGCGAGGCTTCACGGCCTTCCAACTCATGCGCCTCTATCACAAGACGATGGTTGATCCGACCCCATAGCCCTGTCGCTCGCCATTCATAGAAATAGGACCGCACGGTTGTGAAAAGCGGAAAATCCTTCGGCATCATCCCCCACTGGCACCCCGTCGTGGCCAGGTAAAGCAACGCATTCACGACCTCGCGAAGATCGGTGCTGCGAGGCCTACCCAACCGCCTCGGTGCAGGCAAAAAAGGTTAGATCAATCCCCATTCCCGGTCGGTCAGATCGCTTGCATACCGCATTCCGCGTCGGGCATATATCGGCACGCGACGGCCGCTGGCTTGATTCTTGTGCGCCAAAAGCCAGGCAGTGCCAAGGGCGTGATGTTTATGATCATCGAAGACGAAACAGGGGTGGTCAACGTTGTCGTGTGGCCAAGCCTGTTTGAAAAGCAGCGCCGCATTGTGCTTGGCTCAAACATGGTGGCCATTAACGGCAAGATCCAGCGGAAGGCGCGGTCGTGCATCTTGTTGCACAGCGGATCTTTGATTTGAGCAGGGATCTCTTGAGTTTGAACGAATGGGGTGCCTTCCGACTGCCCGCCGGACGTGGCGATGAGTTTGCCCATGAGCCAACTGTCCGCCTGGACTCCCTTGAACGATCACCAACAGAGATAAAGTCACGCGATCCGTTCGTGCCGGAGACGATGCCAAATCCGTTCCCCAAAGCCCGAAACTTTCGATAGATCGAATGGTAAGCTTGGCATGGTTTCTAAGAGCCTGACTGAAAAAGAGTTTTGTGAAATCAGCCAGTTGTGATTCCTCCGGATTTGCTTAAGATTCGATGGAGACCGCCATGGGTTGGACTGATTTCACCCGTCGCCAATATGTCCGACGGACAGGGCGTTACGCAAGTGTTCTGACGGTGAGGGAATGGTCGCTGATTGCTCCGTTTACTCGGTCCGATAGGCTTTAAAGCAAATGAATTTTCGGAACCTTGAAACGAGAATGAGCTGGACTAGAGAACTGGTCGTATTTTGGCCACCCAGAGTGCAGTCTGGCTTGCCATTGGAAATAGGTGCTTTCATAACAATGAAAAGGAGCTGTTAGCTCGACAACCGTAGCGTGATTTGCTTTATTAAGTGCTCAAAATGGGGGCATTTATGAAATTGCGATTCGGAGCTGTTTTAGCCGTAATTACGGTCTTGTTTGGTTGCCAGCACGAGGCCAAGCCGCTGAGCGTTGCTTCTTATAACGTATATTCGTCATATTCTGAGAAGCTATCAGGACGATATTTGCTGTATGTTGATGGCACTAAGCTCTACAAAGACATAAAGCCATCGGACTTAAATTGTGCTGCGTGGAACTACCCCTTGAAATTATCAGACGGGTTTTCAGGCTCCGTGGTGAAAACTTTTGGCAATCTGGTCGGAGAACTTGAACAAGTTGGGGAATTGCCCACTGCCGAGCAGCTGAAGTCCAAGCGTGCAAAAGGTATCATAATCGTTCGAGGCGAAGATTTAAACGGTCGACTTCGCGTCGTACCTGGCTTTTGGCAAGCAGGAATGGAGACGTCAGTTGAAGTCTCGGCTTCCATCGTAGTCGATGGCCCGAACGGACGGCTGCTTGGGACAACTGTTTCAGGGAATGCGGATGCGCAAACTTCTGCTGGCGCATTTTGCGAAGGGGGAGCAAACTCGCTGATTCAAGCCGCTGAGGGTGCAATGAAAGAAGTGGTTGGGCGATTGGGTGAAGCGCTTACAAACTCAGATAGGGTTCGCAAAGGTATGTAGCGCGTCAGTCGTTACACGGAATACGGATTTGAATATGCAGATAAGATCATATTTGATCTTTTCAGGCCGCATGCTCAGGTCGCTGCTCGGTGGTTTTATAGCGGAGATCAGTTGTGATCCCATTTTTCCAGAGATGGATAAGTCACCGTCGAGCGATACGGCTCAGGTGGCAGGTTGACGCCAGACTGCTTGCTGGATTGGATCCGACCGGCGCTTACTATGAGGCGCAACGACGCGCGTTGCGCAGCCGATGGCAAGGTGATTTCCATGAATACTGGCACTGGGCCAAGGTCGCCAGCGAAATTGCCCGTATAGAACCGCGAGCCGAGATGGATTTCGAAATCCTCAAGGACCTTGCTGATCGGGAAGATGCAGGTCGCCGCTGATTGGTGGACTGACCAAACAGATGTCGGCAGCAAATGCTGACCTTGGTTCTGTGAACGATCTGTGCTGGATAGCTTAAGGCCTACTGAGGCAAACCAATACCGCTCTTTATGGATGGCGTCCTGGACCACTCCCGGATCTACGTCGATCAACCCGCGAAAGGGCCGCTAGCAAGCTGCGGCCGCATGGCTTCGCCGGCGCGGTGATCGCGACCGTTCCTGGTCCGTTGATGAGTCATCGAGCGGGATCGGCCCGCTCCGGACGGAGGCTTCTCACATGGCAAAGTGTCTAGCATTCGCATAGAGCCACGCATTTTCCCCTTCCTGCATTCTCATGGTTCCGGTTCCGTTCTTCCGGTCGGGGGACGAGTTCGGCGTTCTGCCGAGCGACGAACTCTATGACGAAGACGATCTGGAGAACATGCACGAATTCCACTCTTGGGCGGCTCGTTGAGCCGCATTTCCCCACTGGGGTGCCGCTTGCGAGCGGCAGGCGGCAAGGGAAGCTTCGCCACGGCTGGCCTTTCGGCATCGGCGCAACCTGCAGATCTGCAGGGTGCCAGCCGCGCCCCTGTCTCCTTTTCTCTTCGCGGACAGACCGACACGCGCCCGCACACCGCGCACAC
>DNPN01000055.1:0-5054 GCA_003501385.1 Rhizobium sp.
TTGACCGGGCCGTCGCCCTCGGCCACCGACATTACGGTCTGGCCGTCAATCACCATTTTTACCACGGCTTCTGAGACAGTTTTGAGGCGGCCATTGCTGTCAAAGCGGCGCTCAACCATCACCCGAAAGCTCTCAACCGCAAAAAACTCCGGCACGGTGCCGAGGGTGCGATGGGCCAGCAGTTCGAAACTGCCATCGGCCCCTTCATAGGCATAGCCCGAAGCCTCGCGCTCCTTGACGATTTCGATCAACCGGTCCAGCTTCGGATCATCCTTGGCAACGGTGATGCCACGGCGCTTCAACTCATTGATAAAATTCGCCTTTCCGCCTTGGTCCGACACCATGACTTTACGGAAATTGCCAACGTTGCCCGGTTCCACATGCTCGTAGGTTTTCGGGTCTTTCAGCAGGGCTGAGGCATGAATGCCTGCCTTGGTGGCAAAGGCCGACGCGCCGACATAGGGAGCCTGATGGTTGGGCGAGCGGTTGAGCAGCTCATCAAAGGCATGCGACAGGCGGCTCAATTCCACCAGCTTGTCGAGATCAATGGCGGTTTCAAACCGATCCGCGTAGGTGTCTTTAAGACAGAGTGTGGGGATGATGGTGGTGAGATCGGCATTGCCGCAGCGCTCGCCAATGCCATTCAGCGTGCCCTGAATTTGGCGCACACCTGCTTCAACGGCTGCCAGCGAATTGGCCACAGCTTGCCCGGTATCATTGTGGGCATGGATGCCCAGTGATGTGCCGGGAACACCTGCCTCGATCAGGGCCGAGACAATGGCTCGGATTTCTGGCGGCTGCGTGCCGCCATTGGTGTCGCACAGCACCACCCAGCGTGCCCCGGCCTCATAGGCGGTCTTGGCGCAGGCCACGGCATAACCTGGGTTGGCCTTATAGCCATCAAAGAAATGCTCGCAATCCACCAGCGCTTCTTTGCCCGCATTGACAACGGCTTTGACGCTGTCCTGAATGGCGTCAAGATTTTCCTCGTTGGAGCAGCCAAGCGCCACTTTCACATGGTAATCCCAGCTTTTCGCCACCAGACACACGGCGTCACTGTTGGATTGCAACAGCTGGTTCAGACCCGGATCGTTGGAGGCGGAGACGCCTGCGCGCTTTGTCATGCCAAAGGCGGTGAAACGGGCGCGGTGGGTGCGGTTCTTTGCGAAGAACGCCGTATCGGTGGGGTTGGCACCGGGATAGCCACCCTCGACATAATCCAGACCAAAATCATCCAGCATGGTGGCAATCGAGATTTTGTCTTCCACGGAAAAATCAATGCCGGGCGTCTGCTGGCCGTCGCGGAGCGTGGTGTCAAACAGGGTGATTTTTTCGCGTGTGTTTTTTTCAGCGATCATGGGTGCCTCCCAAAGGCAGAATTATTTTAGTTGTTTTTTCCGGCAAAGCGGTCGGTGGCGCGGATCAATTGGTCGAGAATGCCTGGCTCGCTCATCGAGTGGCCTGCAGCCTCCACAATGTGCAAATCGGCATCTGGCCAAGCCTTGGAGAGTGTCCAGGCGTAATGCAGCGGGCAGGGCATATCATAGCGGCCATGCACGATCACGCCGGGAATGCCCTTGAGCTTATAGGCATCGCGCAACAATTGCCCGTCTTCCATCCAGACGTTGTTGGTGAAGAAGTGATTTTCCAACCGGGCAAAGGCGATGGCGTAATGATCTTCGCCGAAATTTTCGATCTGTTGCAGATTGGGGATCAGCGAAATCGTTGCCCCTTCCCACTGGCTCCAGGCGCGGGCGCATTCCAGCTGCACGGCCTTGTCATCGCCTGTCAAACGGCGATGGTAGGCCGCCATCATATCATGGCGCTCACTTTCCGGGATGGGAGCAATGAATTTTTCCCAGCGATCAGGATAGATCTGCGACACGCCGAACTGATAATACCAATCCAGCTCGGCCTTGGTGCAGGTATAAATGCCGCGCAGCACAAGCTCACTCACCCGCTCAGGATGGGTCTCGGCATAGGCCAGCGCCAGCGTGGATCCCCAGGAGCCGCCAAACACCAGCCATCTTTCAACGCCCATCATGTCGCGCAAGCGCTCAATATCGTCCACCAGATGCCATGTACTGTTGGCTTCCAGATGGGCATGGGGGGTGGATTGGCCGCAGCCGCGCTGATCAAACAGGATCACATCATAGAGCGCTGGATCAAACACCCGGCTCTGGCTGGGTGTGATGCCGCCGCCGGGGCCGCCATGCAAAAACACCGCAGGCTTGGCTCCCCTGGTGCCAACCCGCTCCCAATGAAGGATGTGACCATCGCCAACATCGAGAAAGCCGTTCTCAAACGGTTCTATTTCGGGGTAGAATGTGCGCAGATCAGTCATTGGGCGATCCCATATGTGTGGGCCATTCGAAGGTTTCATGGTCAGGGTGCTGATAGCGGGTGGCCGCGACTTTTGCCAGCCACTCGGCATTGTTCTCGGCGGCTTCAACTGGCAGCGTATCCAGCTCTGAGAACCACGGCATTTTGCTATCCAGATTGGATTGTTCCACTGGCTTTATGCTTGCCGGATCATCCAGCGATCCCAACGTGATGTTGATGAAATTGGCCTGCGGCACATCAAAAAACAGCGGCGTGCCGCAATCTGCACAGAACCCGCGCCGCACCAGATCGGACGATTGGAACCAATGCGGCGTACCACGGGTCAGAGCAAATTGATCGCGGTTAACAGAGCCAAGCGGCAGAAAATAATTGCCCGACGCCTTCTGACACATGCGACAGTGGCAGATATGTGGATTGCCAACCGGCGATTTTGCGCTGTAGCGCACAGCGCCACATTGGCATCCGCCATGCAGGGTTTGGCCTTTCATGCCTCATCCTCCGGTGGCCACACGGGCGTGTCAAAATCCGGGTGCTGCCAGGACTCAATGGAATCGAAAAAGGCCTCATATTCCGGGCTGGAATAGACCGGCTTTGCAAACAGCGTGTCGATCCACGGCAGACGCTTGTGATGATTGACCTGAATGGCAGGCTCAAAGGCTGCGGGATTGTCGAAGGCACCGATGGCAATCTCTACCCCGGTGGGGTGCTGATAGGTCAGCGGCGTGCCGCATTTTTCACAAAAGCCGCGCTTGACCTTGGCGGATGAACGAAACAGTTTCGGCTGGCCGCGCGTCCATGTCAGATGTGCCTGATCAGCGGAGACAAACGCGCCAAAGAAACTGCCGAACTGTTTTTGACACATGCGACAATGACAGATGGAGGGCCGCCCCAGCTTTGCCGCCTGAAACCGCACTGCGCCACATTGGCACCCGCCGGAAAAAATCTCGCTCATGGCTTTGCTCCATCTGGTGTGGGCCAGGTGTCGGTATCAAAGTCCGGGTGTTGGTAGGAGATGATTTTATGAACATAAGCTTCTGACGATGGGTCTTCATCGGTGTTCATACCGGGGAGCGCAGCAAAATGATCAACAAAGGCAATCTTTCCTTCAAGCCCGAACTGAAAGGTTGGGGGCAGGGCGGATGGATCATCAAAGGCCCCGGCTGACACGGCAACTCCATCCGGCGCTTCATAGGTCAGCGGTGTGCCGCAGGCATCGCAAAACCCGCGTCTGACCATGTTGGAGGATTGAAAATGTTTGAGTGCACCCCGCGTCCAGCTCAATTGCGCGCCACGGGTAGACACCAGCGGTGCATAATAGGCCCCAAACGCTTTCTGGCACATGCGGCAATGGCAGATGGAGCTGTCTTTCAGCACGCCTTCAACGCGAAAGCGGATCGCGCCACATTGGCAGCCGCCGGTGTAGATCTGTGTGGTCATGCTTCACCGCCAATCTCAGGCTTATGACAAACCGCCTCGATATTGTTGCCATCCAGATCAAATACAAACGCACCGTAATAGTTGGGGTGATAATGCGGACGCAGGCCCGGCCCGCCATTGTCTGTGCCGCCTGCGGCAATGGCGGCTTGATAGAACGCATCCACTTCAGCTCGGCTGTTGGCCGTAAAGGCAATGTGCTGATGATAGCCAGCGGGGGGCGTACCCTCATGCAGCCAGTAGACGGGCCTCTCGCGCCCGTATCCACCCATTTTCACACCGTTGGAGTATTCAAGCGGCACCATATAAAGCAACGTCGCACCAAGCGGCGCAAAGGCTGCATCATAGAAAGCCTTTGCACGTTCAAAATCAGCAACCTTGATATTCATATGATCAATCATCGATGTCGCTCCTGTGTCGTTGCTCAGTCTGGTTTAGCGCTTGACCTCCCAAGTGGTCACGCGCTCGCCGGTGTCCTTATCCTTGCCGTCTTTCAGCTGAATGCCCTTGGCCAAGAGATCATCGCGGATCTTGTCGGCTTCTGCAAAGTTTTTGCTCTTCAGCATTTCAAGGCGCATTTCGACAAGGGCCGTGATGGCTGCATGGAGCTTCGGGTCTATTGTTCCTTTGGCTTTCCAACGCCTTACGGAGGTTGGCGTGATTAAACCAAGAAAATTGAGCATTCCCAAAAAGCTAAGGGCGAGAGAACGCTTTTTTTGGTCGGTTTGCTGAGCTTTTATATCGAGAGGGATACCCCTAAGTCGCGTTAGAACAAGCGGTGTATTAATATCATCTTTGAGCAGGTCAAAGAACAAATCCAATTCAGCATCTTGTTCCAAAGAGGCTATAAAAGCCGCTTCAAGACTGTTCTCGTTGTGTTTAAAAACGTGTTCGTCAAGAAGTGAGAGCCAGCTTTCAAGGTTTGCCTCAGCCTCCTCCAGCCGTTTGACTGAGAAATCAATCGGCTCCCGATAATGCGTCATCAGCATAGCTAACCGCAGCACTTCGCCCGGCCATTTGCGTCCGCCAAATGTGTCCGTGTCCAGCAACTCGTTGATGGTGACAAAATTACCATCCGACTTGGACATCTTGCGGCCTTCCACCTGCACGAAGCCATTGTGCATCCACACATTGGCCATCACGCTGGTGTCATTGGCGCAGCAGGATTGGGCAATTTCGTTTTCGTGGTGCGGGAAGATCAGGTCCAGCCCGCCGCCGTGAATATCGAAAACCTCGCCCAGATAGCGCTTGGACATGGCCGAGCATTCGATATGCCA
>DNPN01000055.1:5312-5750 GCA_003501385.1 Rhizobium sp.
ATTCGATATGCCAGCCGGGACGGCCACGGCCCCATGGGCTCTCCCAGCCGGGTTCGTGCGCGCTAGAAAGCTTCCACAGCACAAAATCGCCGGGGTGCTTTTTATGGGCTTCCACAGCAATGCGCACACCTGCCTGCTGCTCATCCAGATTGCGCTTGGAGAGCTGGCCATAAGCCGCCATGGACTTGGTATCAAACAGCACTTCGCCTTCCGCCACATAAGCGTGGCCCTTGGCAATCAGCGCTTCGATGATGTCGATCATCTGCTGGATATTGTCGGTGGCGCGCGGCTCAACAGTCGGCTCAAGGCAGCCAAGCCGGGCCACATCGGCATGGAACTGATCCGCCGTCTTTTGCGTCACCTTGGCAATGGCCTCATTCAGCGGCAGGTCGGGGAAGTCGCGCAATGCACGTGCATTAATCTTGTCGTCCACATCCG
>DNPN01000055.1:5998-6175 GCA_003501385.1 Rhizobium sp.
TCTTGTCGTCCACATCCGTGATGTTACGTGCGTAAGTAACTCGGGAGCCATCTAAGGCATTACCCGAACCCGGAAAAAGATGCTTGAGCAAGCGATAAAGCACATCAAACACAATCACGGGCCGAGCATTGCCGATATGGGCAAAATCATAAACGGTCGGGCCGCACACATACATGC
>DNPN01000055.1:6271-9031 GCA_003501385.1 Rhizobium sp.
TGCCCCTTGCGGATGATCTTGTCGTCCACGTCGGTGATGTTGCGAACATAGGCGACGTGGTCCGCCCCATAAATATAGCGCAGAAGCCGGAAGAGCACGTCGAAGATGATGACGGGCCGCGCGTTGCCGATATGCGCGAGATCGTACACGGTCGGGCCGCACACATACATGCGCACATTGGTCTTATCTTCAGGCTTAAAATCAACCTTGCTGCGCGTCAGTGTGTTGTAAAGCTTGAGGCCCTCGGCCATGTCTGTCTCCCAAATAGAAATTACCCGGCTGGACCGGAGCGTTTGTCATCTGGGACTTTTGCAAGAGACGAAAACGGCCGGGCCAGCGCTTGCGCTAGCGAATAATGATCCAGCAAATAATGCAGGTGCTCGTTTTCATGGAATGCTTTATGGCGTGGAGCACGATTTTGGTCAAGAGGTTCAGGCGTGCTGATCTTGCCAAAAAAGTGAGAATAATTTTTCTTGTGTCATAGCTATGCCAATATCAAATCCTTCATTACATCCAAAGGCGATGAGTGGCCGCTCATCTCTCTACTGTTTTTCAAGGAATATCCCATGCCGCGCATTTTCTCAGGATCAACGCGAAACGCATCCTGTCTGGCTTTGACCCTGTCTGTCGTTTTGCCCGTTGCCAGCTGGGCTGCGGATCAGCCCATTGCCACCCAATGGGGTTTTGTGGCCGAGCCCGAAACCCCCGCCACGGTTTGCGCCACCTTGAACGCCACTCTGCAATCCGCCAACGGATCACTGGACGCCGTGGATGCCGATGGCAAACAGACCCATCCTGATCAGGAGCGGTTGCAGGCGGCCATCAATGCCTGCCAATCCGGTGCCGTCAAACTGGTTGTGGGCGATGGCGGAAAAGATGCCTTCCTAAGCGGGCCACTGAGTTTAAAAAGCGGCGTCACGCTTTGGATCGACAAGGGCGTCACCCTGTTTGCCTCGCGGAATCCCAAAGACTTTGATAGTGGCGAGGGTGATTGCGGCACCGCCAATGACTCCAGCAAAAAGACCTGCAAGCCGCTGATCGAAGCGAAAGACACCCAGAATTCCGGCATTGTTGGCGAAGGCCGCATTGATGGCCGTGGCGGTTCCTTGCTGCTGTCGGGCGAAAATGCCGGAAAGCGCTCCTGGTGGGATGTGGCGTGGCAATCCAAGCAGGGGTTGAAGCAACATGCCTTCCGCCTGTTGCAGATCAATGGCGGGCAGAATTTTACCCTCCACAACATCACCTTGATGAACAGCCCCAATTTCCACGTTGTCACCGATGGCGTGGAGGGTGTGGTGGCTTGGGGCATCAAGATTCTGACGCCAAGTGCTGTCTATACCCGTCCCGGCTATGCCTGCCCGCAAGGCTCAACGCCGGATAAGGTCACGCCCGCCACCTGTTTCACGCCCGATACGGTCAAAAACACCGATGGCTTTGATCCCGGTCAGTCATCAAAGGTGTTGCTGGCCTATAGCTATATCAGCACCGGTGATGATCACGTCGCCATTAAGGCAGGCGGCAAAGCGCCATCAAAACAGATGACCTTTGCCCACAATCACTTCTATTATGGCCACGGCATGTCGATTGGCTCGGAAACCAATTCCGGCGTCGAAGACATATCCGTGCTGGATCTGGTGATGGATGGCTATGATAGCCCCAATGGCAATGGCCTGCGGATCAAATCCGATCCATCGCGGGGCGGCAAGGTGACAAACGTGCTGTTTGGTGATGTTTGCATGCGCAACACCCGTTACCCCATGGTGTTTGATACGCATTATTCCGATGCCACCGGCAATCTCCTGCCGGATTTTTCCGGCATCACCGTTCGCAATCTGCATTACACCGGCAGCAAGACCTATGGTGGCGGCTTTGTGGTGATGCGCGGCATTCAGCAAGAGGGCCACTATATGCCGCTTGGGCTGATTTTGGATACGGTGCAGTTTGATGGTGACCAGCCCGTCATTCTTGGCTCTACCGATGTGTCGGGCAAGGAAAAGCCCAGCAATGTCAATCTCACGCTGGGGCTTGGTCCTGTCAGCTTTGCCGATAAGCTCGCGGCGGATGTGAAATCGCGGTTGAAAGTGGTCAATCTTATGGATGGTGAGCCGGTGGAGACGCTGGATTGCACCTCGGCCTTCGTGCCGTTTTCCAGTGTTGTGGAAGGCGCACCCATTTAATTCCGGCATTTTGGCCCGTCCCTGTTGCAGGGGCGGGCCAAATTTTTAATCAGGCGTGGTGCTCGCGTCCAAGCGAGACATAATGTGTGAAGCCGCTTTTCTGAGCTTCCTTGGCATTCAGCATATTGCGCAAATCCACCAGAACAGGCGATGCCATCACGGCCGCAATAGCCTTGAAATCATAGGCCTTGAAAATCATCCAATCGGTCAAGATCACCAGAATGTCGGCACCGCTGGCCGCATCTTTTGGCGATTGCACCATGGTCACACCCGGCAGCAGCGTTGCGGCTTCATGCGGGTTGGATGGGTCATAGGCCACAATCTCGGCCCCCATGTCCTGAAGGGCGGGCAGAACCACAAGGCTGGTGCTTTCGCGCATGTCATCGGTCTGGCCCTTGAAGGTCACGCCCAGTACGGCGATCTTTTTGCCCTTCACGTCGCCGCCTGCGGCACCCACGATTTTGCCAACCATATCCATCTTGCGCTTGATGTTGGCCTCGACCGCTGCCGACACCACCATCGAGCGCACATCGGCATCCGATGCCGTGGCAATCAAGGCGCGGGTATCCTTGGGAAAGCACGA
>DNPN01000055.1:9286-9472 GCA_003501385.1 Rhizobium sp.
TCCTGGGGAAAGCACGAGCCACCCCAGCCCGGGCCGGTGTTGAGGAAGCCCTGACCGATGCGCTTGTCAAAGCCAAGACCTCGGGCGACATCATCGACATTGGCCCCAACGGCTTCGCACAGATTGGCGATTTCATCGATAAAGCTGATCTTGACCGCCAAAAACGCATTGGCGGCATATTTGATC
>DNPN01000251.1 GCA_003501385.1 Rhizobium sp.
GGCCGCGCCGCTACAAGCTGATGCGGATGCACACCGCCTGCCATCTGCTTTCTGTTCTTTGCCCCTACCCCATCACCGGGGCAGCTGTGGGCGAAGACGAGAGCCGGGTGGATTTTGACATGAAAGACACCATTGATCGTGCGGATATCACCACACAAATGATGCAGCTTGTGAGCGAAAATCACCCCATATTTGTGAACTGGATTACCGATGAGGAATTGCGCGCAAATCCGAATATCGTAAAATCCAAAAATGTTCGCCCCCCCATGGGTTTGGGGCGTGTTAGCCTTGTTTGCATTGGAGAGAACTCCACCGTTGACAGCCAGCCCTGCGGCGGCACACATGTGTCGGAGACTCAGGAAGTTGGTGCGATTCACATCGCTAAAATCGAGAAAAAGGGCAAGGAAAACCGGCGCTTCCGACTTCGTTTCGGCACGCTGGATGCATTGGCCTGATAAAAACGGAGAGAAGCATGTCTGCGGAGAGAAGCCGGTTTATCGTTTCAGCCGAATGGGTGCGCAAGCAATTGGGTGCCCCCCAGTTTCGGATTGTTGATGGCTCTTTGTATCTACCCGTTCACAATCGCAATGCCGCAGCAGAATATGCCGATGGCCATATTCCCGGTGCTGTTTTCTTCGATCACGAGGCTTTTTCCGACCATTCTTCATCTTTGCCGCATACGCTACCGTCGCCCGAAAGCTTTGCTGAAGCGATAGGAAAGCTGGGCATTGCGGACACTGACACCATTGTGGTCTACGATGGATCTGGCTTCTATTCCGCGCCGCGCGTCTGGTGGATGCTGCGGGCGATGGGTGCCCGTGATGTGTTTGTTCTCGATGGTGGCCTGGATGGCTGGAAACAGCAAGGCTTGCCGCTGGAAACCGACCTGCCAGAGCCAGCACCCGCCACCTTCAACGCAACGTTCAACGAATCCCGCGTCACATCCTTTGCCGAGATGCGAACCATTGTTGATGAGGGCTTGAAGCAGGTGGCTGATGCACGCCCCGCTGGCCGCTTCACCGGACAAGATACCGAGCCACGGGCGGGCATGCGTTCTGGCCATATGCCGGGCGCACGGTCTGTGCCTGCCTCGATTTTGAGCGAAAATGGAAGCCTGAAAGACCTCGCCAGTCTACGCGCCATTTTTGCAGAGGCCGGCGTGGATCTCACCAAGCCTGTTGTCACCAGCTGTGGCTCTGGCGTGACGGCGGCGGTGATTACACTGGCGCTGGAATCCATTGGTCATCGTGACAACACGCTGTATGACGGATCATGGTCTGAATGGGGCTCCAAAAAGGACACACCCATTGTCATCGGCCCCGCAGAAAAGATCGAAGCCACCCTGCCCGCACCACTTAGCGCCCATGTCACCAAGCTGGAAATGACAGCGCCGCCGAAAAACAGCCTGCCGGTGCCAATCAATATCCAGACGGCGATCATTCGCGCCACCGATATGCCGCTGCCCTATTATCGCTTTCTGTATCGGCAGGTTGGTAGCCGCTGGCACTGGTATAAGCGCCTGAAAATGAACGACAGCGCCTTACAGGCCGCGATCCATCACCCAGATGTGTCTATCTCGGTTCTCTACGTCAACGGCGCACCTGCGGGCTTTTTTGAACTGTGTCAGCTGCCAGACAATATCATGGAGCTGTCTTACTTCGGCCTGTTCGAGCACGCGCTTGGGCTGGGCATTGGTAAGTGGTTCCTCTTGCAGGCGCTCTATGCTGCCTGGCAAAATGCGCCAACCAAAGTCGTCGTCATGACCAACACGCTGGACCATCCCCGCGCGCTTCAACTTTACCAACAATTCGGTTTTTCGCCAGTGGAAACGTGGGAAGAACTGGTGGTGCCTGCTTCAGAAGAGGAATTACTCGGCCTGATCCGCAAGGATTACAACGTCGGCTAACATAACAGCATCAAGGCCAACAGCTCCCGGTAAACAACTGCCGGGAGTTTTTTTATGAATGCTTACGCCGTCACAGCCTTGACTTGGCCTGTTCGACGCACAAGACCCAGTGATAGCGCCGCAAACAGGCACAGCACACCTGCGATGAAGAATGCGGGCAGATAGCTGTCATATTCGGTGCGGGTGAAGCCGCCGCCCCAGGCCGCGAAGGCTGCCCCCAATTGATGGCCCGTAAAAATCCAGCCGAACACGAGATTGGCCCGATCTCCAAAGCGGTCAACCGTCAGCTTCACAGTGGGCGGCACAGTTGCCACCCAATCAAGTCCATAAAATATCCCAAACAGTGACAGTTCATAGAAACTGAAACTGGTGAAAGGGAGATAGATAAGCGAGAGACCGCGCAGCCCATAATAACAAAACAGCAGAATGCGGCTGTCAAACCGATCGGACAACCAACCGGACCCGATGGTGCCGATAAAATCGAAAATCCCGATCACCGCCAGTATCCCGGCAGCCGTCACCGGCACGATACCAAAATCACCGCAGAGCGACACAAAATGGGTCTGCACCAAGCCATTGGTGCTGGCTCCGCACACGAAGAACGTTCCAAACAGCACCCAAAAGGTCCGAGTCTGGGTTGCATCTTTCAGCACAACCAATGGCGAGGCGATCATGGCCTTGAACGTGGTTGGCGCTGCGGTGGCTGCAATGGGGGCATCGGCACCATAGGGCGCAATTCCCAGATCAGACGGTCGATCTCGCATCAAGACCAGCACAGCCACGGCGGCAAGAACCAGCATGCCCAACACAAACGCCAGCGCCGTGCGCCAGCCAAGCGCTTGCGTCAATGAGGCCAGCAGCGGCAGAAACACCAATTGCCCCGTCGCTGTACTGGCCGTCAGAAGACCCATCACCAGCCCCCGCCGTTGAGAGAACCAACGGGTTGCCACTGTTGCCCCCAACACCATGGCCGTCAGCCCGGTGCCAAGACCAACCACCACACCCCAAAGCAGAAAAAGCTGCCAGATGGATGTCATTGCCAGAGAGCCCAGCACGCCCACCGCAATGAGCATCAAAGCGGTGGCGGCCACGCGGCGCACACCAAAGCGGTTCATAAACGCCGCAGCGAATGGCCCAATAAAGCCGTAGAGAACCAGACGAACGGCCAGAGCCGAGGAAATTTCAGAGGTGGACCAGCCGAATTCCTTCTCCAGCGGGCCAATCAGCACGCCCGGCGCACCAACCGCACCGGCCGTGACCAGCATGGTCAGGAATGTCACCGCAGCAACCACCCAACCGTAATGCAGCCCACGCCTGGCAAAAAAGACGGGAAATCCCGAGGCAGTCACACTTTCCGTCATCTGTTTCATCTCTCGAGTCTGGCGCGCGACGCGCATGGGCAACAATCACAGCAGTTCATTCATATCCCTAAGCACTTGAAGTCGCTCCACCCCCAAGCGTTGCACCAACTCACTCTGGCATCGCTCCCAAAGCGGCTAGGCCTTCACCAGCGCCGCCAATCCGGCGTCGCTGAGCATTACGACATTTTCACGCATGTCGTGCCCAGCCCCTGTGATCACCAGACCGGGTTTCTCCACAACAAGGACATTGCGTCCCATTGTCGAGCGATCAAGTTCATGCAGCTTGGCAAGCTCGATCAAGCTCACAGGTTGGTCTCGTTGAATTCTCCGCAACATCGCAAACTGGGCAACATTGATAGCCACAGGTGAAAGCGCCGCATCATAGAGCGCAGCCATTTTGCAGCTCGCTTTTTAAGATCATTACAAAGGCAGCGGGTGATCATATTGCGTGTATATACACCTACATAACCATTCACAATTCAGTTTGATTGAAGCGTGCATAAGCGTGGTTGATCCATCGAGAAAACACCGCCAATTTCACAATTTTTTGGACAAAAACCACCGTTCCAGCGACATAGCGAGAACAATCCCAAGGCTGTAGGCAAAGATATTCCAAAGCGAGAAAACCTTCCCAAGCAGCAATGCGCCGAAGAGAGTATCCCGGAACGCATCGAGCCATGGCGTATGAATGAGGCGCACCAATTCAACAGTGATAGCCACCATCTCTGCTACGGTCGCAATCCTGTATCGAGAAGCAGCGATCAGAAACATCCTGACAAGCAGGTAGACCATCGTGCCCCACAGCAGCGATCCACCATATTTGACGGTGAAAAACGACAGTCCAATGCGATAACCGAAATGACGCAGACAAAGACCAGCCACCACCACAAGCAGGACGGCTGACAAAACCCGCCCTCGCCGCCGCCAAACCGGCATGAATTGATCTTTATCCAACGTCAACGTTGTGCTTCCTCATGTCTTGGCACGCCTCCCGTTGCACTGAGACGCAATCAGGCATCTGGCAATCCACCGTAGCGTGAGATATCATCCATGACAGAGGGAACCAACGCAAATTGGGCCACAAACCAAACCCAATCACGCATTTGCGCGTTCGACTCGTCACTTCAAGCAACTCTCACGCACTGAGGCCGAATGCCCCCTGCCGCCGAACCGCGGGATTTTGAGTGCCGCGCGTGGTAATGTGGGTTCATGG
>DNPN01000233.1 GCA_003501385.1 Rhizobium sp.
GTCGATACCTTTTGTATGTCGCGCTACCGTCAATATTTTGAATGATATAGCAGGCGTTATGACTGAGCCTGCGATCTGCTCTGTTAACAAAAATTATCGAGCCGGGTGGCGAAATTCGATCCATTGAATCGCCTTGGACCTCCAGTGCTACCCAGTCGCCATCTGGAAGTCCGGCAGCTTCTATTGTTGGAAAGTCATAGAAGCTGAAAACCGGATCTGCTGTGTCGAAAGAGCCTGCGCTCACCCAAGAGATTTTAGGTACGCGAATGTAGTTTGCGGCCTCTACCCCTTCGAGTAGCCATGACGCGGTAGTCTGAAGGACGGGTGCAAGTTTTGTGAGGGTGGTTATCGATATTCCATCTCGGCCTTCTTTGCAGGCTCGCTGAATGTTACGGATAGCATCTTTGCTTACGCCAGCCCTCAATGAGGCGGCACTCGCAGAGAGTCCAACGACTTCAAGCCGTTGCTCTATCCTTTTAAGAATATCGCTCAACATAAGCGGTAATCTAACCGCATATGAATTTCGTGGGTAGCGGTAATATAACCGTTGACATTTGCGGTAAAATAACCGCTTATCGCGCCGATGTTAAACATTGAGCACCTTTTGAGATTGAGTGACGTGTACTCTGCTGCGGTTGGCGCTGCGGAGAAGACGATCAGTTATCGTGTGTTTAGCGACAGTAAAAAGTTTACCGCGCTTCGCTCTGGCTCGGACATTGGGGTGAATAGGTTCAACCTCGCACTTCGTTGGTTTTCCGATAACTGGCCTGAAAATACTCTGTGGCCGGAGGAGATTTGTCGTCCAGAACCAAGAGCATTGAAGGTGGTGCCATGACGCTGTCGGCTTCTTTGTCTCCTCAATCGCGCACGCCTGCCTGCGAGGTTGGCGCGACCCGCACCGGGGCATTAATTGGCGTCTGGCCCGGTGCGGGCATTTATCATTTCCCATGTGGGCCTCCATAGCGGTGTAGCTGGTTACTCCTACGCGCTTGAGACGTGGGGATCATAGAATCATTTTTGCTTTTTGTTTCCTTGACTTGATCGGGGTGTTTTCGTGCGCCGTTTTTCTGAGAATGAATATCTGTCGCTTAAGCGGGTTCTGGATGTGGCCTACGAGCTGGCCGGTGGTGTGTCGGTGCTTCGGCATGTGACGCGCGTGAGCATTTCCCAGCTGTCGAAATATGCATCGGCGTTGAAATCCCCGCATGATGATCCGCGCTCGGATGAAAAGACGTTTATCCCCGTGGATGTGGCTATTGATGTTGATCGGGCGGCGAAAGAGCCGTTGATCACGGCCAAAATGGCGGAATTGCTGGGGTATCGCTTGGTGGCCGCAGAAGAGCGCGTGGCCAATGCCAGTGCGCTTTCGGTGGAAGACGCCTTTCGCGTTATCGATGAGGCCACCGATTTTTGGCGTCTGGTCCGTGAAGCTTTTGCCGATGGCCGAATCGATGCGCTGGAGAAGCAAAAGCTGCGCTTCAAAATCGGTGAGCTGATCCGCGCCGCCCATGTCATTTCCGAAAAATTGGAGGATTGAAGCGATGGCCGGATATGTGCCCGTTAAATTCCCCAAGCCCGGTTCTGCCGGGCTTCCGCTTATTATATGAGTGAAGTTACCTTGGGTGTTGACAGCGTCGTGGTGTGAGATTATCGCTCGAAATGTGGAAAGGCGAAATGCGCCTCTCCATTTGAGATGACCGGGGCGCGCTGATGCTCCCAAAGGGATTGATGTTCACCCCCCGGCCTCGTTCTGATCCAAGCCAATAGGCGATGCGATTCAGAGCCAGTGCGTAAGCTATGCCCAAATGAATGATTGAATGACAAGGCGGCCAGAGGGTCGCCTTTTTGCGTTAAAGGATATGGGTATTCGTTATGATGAAGGCAGGCCGTGGAAGAGGTGGTACTCCACCGCCCGCTGGCGCAAGACGCGGCTCAACCAGCTGGCCATTGAGCCGCTATGCCGCATGTGCAGGCTGCAAGGCCGCTTCACAGCCGCCACGGTTTGCGACCACATTGAACGCCACAACGGTGATGCTGAGAAGTTCTGGAATGGCCCGTTTCAAAGCCTATGCAAGACCCATCACGATGCAACCAAACAGGCAGAAGAGCATCGCGGCTTCTCGACGGCAGCAGGCACAAATGGCTGGCCCATCGACCCCCGCCACCCGGCGAACCGGGGGTAGGGGGCGGGTCAAAAGTTCAATCCCCCTCCCACCGCGCACCGGCGTCAGTCATTTTTGTGTAGCGAGGGGAAATTGGAGGGAAAAAGCCACAGCCTTGAAATGTTGCTTGCCGAGTTTCTAAAATAAAGTTTTGCAAAAATATACTAGATCTCATTTCCAGCCATGCGGCATGTCTAAAGTTCTTCTTTTGTTTTGGTGGAATGCAAGGCTAATTCTGTGAAAAGGCATAGTATCTCTGTGCGCACGCCTCAGCTGAACAATTATGTCCGCAGATACAGGCTTCACATTGGTAGCCCGTGTTAGATCTTTAGCTCGACCGGGCACCGAGTAGTTGCCGCCAGTCAATAAATCCATCAAGTCTGAAAATAGCTCATCAATCACTTTTTCGTCATCGATAGACAAAAAAGGTCTAAAACCCGAAAAAATCCCATCAACGATAATTTGGGCTGCATACAGCTCCGCTTCAACTAATTTCTGATCATCTGAAGCCTCAAATGTCTTCGCCCAATAATCGTGGGCGCGTTGACTAGCTTCAGCGACCGCCTTGCACAATTCATCGCACCGGGATGATCTTTCATCCCGGTGAAACTTCCACATATTAAAAAAGAACGTCAGTGAAGCGCCCAAAAATGCGCCGAGAAATCCCGAAAGCAGGAACATGGATTAGTGCATTACCAGAGATGCTGCCTCATCTATATAAGCCTTCGCTCGACGCTCATGGTGTTTAAAGCGGTCAGTATTCGCCACGATCTGTAGATGGTTGTCGAGATCATGTTTACTGAAGCCATGTCGAATCAATCCGCCGAATGCCTCTTCCAGAAACGATGAGCCATAGCCAGCGACATCATCCAAGACAACGACCAGCACCGAGTTCGCATCAATAGCCGAGCGCAACGCTTTTTTTAGGACTTCCTCGCGAAACTGCTCTCCGCTGAAATCACCGTGTTCCCGGTATCGCGGACCAGGATAACGCGTAAAATCTTGTGAGACCTCTATTCTCATGATCATCTCCGTTCCTACAACTCAAGCTGCCATTCTACCAGCGTTCCTTGTAACGGGAACTCATGTGTGAGTGTTCTTGGCCGCTTTCCTGTTTCCCAGATATATTCACCATTCCGACTAACGATCCGGAGTCTACCGTACTTGGCCCGCTCTGCGACCTCAACCATCGTATGCAGGCCCTTCCCATGTTGAGGTAGCTTTGTGGCCGTTTTAGCGATAGTCATGGCCAAACGTATTGCCAATCCGTCATTGCTATAATGCTCGATAGGCCCTGAAAGTTTCAAACGTTCCATAAGCCTTTTCACACGAATTTCAACTGAATTCCAATGAGTCCAGTGTGGCAGACTCGCTGGAATAGAAATGCCTTGGTCGTAGACGCAAACGATTACTTGATTGGTCTCGGTATCTACGGCTCCTGTAAGCCACCAGTTTTTCATTACCGGATAGTCCCACTCGTGACCTTCAGGATAGGCCCATTGATAGGAATTCAATATTGCCTCAAGCATTCCACCATACGGCTCTGCGGTAAATAATTTGTCTCTTAATTCGCTTGGTAATAGCAGTGCTAGTGCGTCTTGCAATCTCGCAAGTTCACTTCCGTCTGCCCTCTGGCCTGAAACAAACGGTTGGATGTTTACACTGCCAGTGTAAGACGGCCCCTTGCTGAGGGGTTGCATCTCCAAAAGCTCGTGGAATCCTAAAGCTCTTAGTACCCATGTGACATTTGGATTCCATTTGTGCTCATCAATCGTGGTCAGTCTTTTTCCCGATATAAATTTAGCCCTCTGAAATATGGACGCAAGTATTAGCGCTGCGGACGGGCCTATTTGTTTTATTGTTTTTAAATCAAAATATTCCGATACCTTTAACTTTCCCGTTTCGGAATTTGCAGGATTTTCCTTCGTTAGTTTTGCTTTGGTTAATACGTTGTTTCTCAACGTGTTGATGGACGCAATTGTTTCATCCGTATTTTCGTCCAAGCAAAATATTTTTGGCAGCGGTAGTGCTTTAAAATAACGCGTCCTGAATCGTTTGCCCGCCCGGTTTACCATGGCAGTTTTGAGTCCTGCCTTGGGTCTTCGTGTCTTTTTCCACTGTTTCCATATTAGTCGCCTTATCTCTCTGTCGAGAGAGCGGCTTTTAGAATGTTTTTTTTGTTTTTGAGATAATTTTTTCATCTGGTGAACCTCTAGTTGCGATCAACCTCAGCAACGAGAGCTCGTCAAGTTTCAAATATACCTAATTAGAGATTTACACAGGAAGTGTGGTGACGTTGCCTTTATTCTTGACAAGGAAGCCCGAATGAAAGGCCGCAAGCCGACATCTGAAAACGTTGTGCCGTTGAAGCCTGAGGACGGGCAGGGCGCGAACTTTGAGGCGCGGGCGCTGGCCAAGGCGCGGGAGTTGCGGCCTGATGAGTTGCCGTTTGATGTTCGCGCCATCTGGGATCGGCTGGCACCTGGGCTGTGTGACCCGCGCAAGAACCGGCTGAATGAAGTTAACGCCTATATGTTTGAGCAGCTGTGCTGGACGATAGCGCGGCATGAGCGGTTGCGGCTGGATGTGCGTGAAGGTGGGGAAACCTATGAGAGCGAAACCCGCAACGGCAAACAGCTAAAGAGCCGCCCGGAAGTCAGCCAGTTGAATGAGACATGGCGGCAAATTCGGGCGCTGGCCAGTGATTTTGGCATGACGCCTTCCGCCGAGCGCGGTTTGCAGGCGACCGGCCAGCTAGGATTTGAGTTTCCCACCGATGATGGATTCGATTGATGTTGCGCTCCCGGATGTCAGTTATGATGACGATCCGGTCACGGCTTGGGCTGTGGATGTGGTGCGCGGTGAAGTGGTTGCCGGTCCGCATGTGCGCAACGCCTGCCTTCGGCATCTGCTGGATCTGCGCGATGGCCCAGCAAGGGGTCTGGTCTGGGATCTGGAAACATCAAACAAGCGCATCAAGTGGTTTGGCGACAAGCTGCGGTTAAACGGTGGGCAGTTTGAAGGGCGGCGGTTTACGCTGCATCCCAGCCAAGCCTTTCGCGTTGGGTCGCTGTTTGGCTGGAAATGGCTCGATACCGGGCTTCGCCGCTTTCGTCGGTTTTATGATGAGGAAGGCAAGGGCAACGGCAAATCGCCGCTGCTGGCTGGCATTGGCATTTGCATGATGGTGGCCGATGGTGAGCCGCGTGCCGAGATTTATGCCGCAGCTGCCAAGAAAGATCAGGCGCAAGTGCTGTTTCGTGATGCGGTGGCCATGCGCGACCAATCGCCGGAACTGACACGGCGGATTATACCATCCGGCGTAAACCCGGTCTGGCAGCTGACCTATATCAGCAAGGGCGGCGACAAGCGGTTCTTTAAGCCAATCTCGGCAGATAAGGCGCAATCTGGGCCGCGTCCGTCTTGCGCCTTGTGTGATGAGGTTCACGAACATCCCAACCGGGATGTGATCGAAATGCTGGAACGCGGTTTTAAATTCCGCAAACAGCCGCTTTTGGTCATGGCCACCAACTCCGGCTCTGATCGCACATCAATCTGCTGGGAAGAGCATCAACACGCGGTCGAGGTGGCGGCGGGCATCAAGCACGATGACACCACCTTTGCCTTTGTCTGCTCATTGGATGAGGGTGACGATTGGGAAAATGACCCCTCTTGCTGGGTGAAGGCAAACCCGCTGCTCGATGTCACCGTGACCTCGGAATATTTGCAGGGCGTGGTTGAACAGGCCCGGTTGATGCCGGGCAAGCGCAACAGCATTGCACGCCTGCACTTTTGCGAATGGACGCAATCGGTCAATGCGGCCATCCGGCGTGAGGCATGGATGGCCTGCCAAGCGACGGTTGATCTGGATGAGCTGGTGGAGAAGGGCTATCCCTGCTTTGGCGGGCTGGACCTGTCGAAAACGCGGGATTTTACCGCGCTGACACTGACATGGTTGGTGGATGCCACCAAGGATTCGGAACGGCTGGTGTCAAAAACATGGTTCTGGACGCCTGCCGATATCCGGGCGGCGCTTGCCAGCCGCACACTGGATTGGCCAGATTGGCAAATGCCGGGCCTTGATTGATGGCCCGAACGGGCAGGAGGCCACTTATCGCTCTGGCGCGGAGGTTGGCGTCAATGCCGCCATTCAGGATGCGGTCAACGCCATCCTGACCGCCTGCCAAGGGCGGCTCTCAGAAATCGGCGGCACCTATAAGCCCTATGTCGGTGCGCCGGGAAACGCCGTCTATCAGTTTTCTGATAGCGATATTTTATCCACAGAGGGGCAGACGTTTACCCCATTTTTCGGCCTGTCCGACACCATCAACGGCATATCGGCGTCCTATCCGTCGATTGACGATGCGTGGTCAATGACAGAGGCACCGCCCGTTTATGATAGCGGTTTTGAGGTTGAGGACGGCAATCGTCGTCTGCTGTCCGATGTCAGTCTCGATTTCGTGCCGTATAAGGGCCAAGTGCAACGCCTGATGCAATCGGCGCTGAAAGAGGCACGGCGGGCGAGGCGGCATACCATCTCCATGCCGCCCGCTTTCTGGATGCTGGAACCCGGCGATGTCGTGGCGTGGGCAAGTGCCCGCAACGGCTATGATGCCAAGCTGTTTCGGGTGGATGGCGTCCTTGATCAGCCCAACCTTGATGTGGTGCTCGATCTCACTGAGGTTGATCCAACCGATTATGACTGGAATCAGTCCACCGATTACCGCGTGCCGGTCTCTGGCAGCATTGCAACAGAGCGGCCACCGGCGCAACCAATGTATGGTTGGCAGGCGGTGCCAGCCACGATTTACGATGACGCAGGCCGGGCGCGGCGTCCATCCATCAAGGTCAGCTGTGATGCGGGGCAAGATGATGTGCAAGCCGTCTGGGTGCAGGTTCGGCTCAAGTCCAGCCAATCGGTAGTTTTTGACAGCAACGCCACCGCCTATGCCGCACCATTCGAGTGGATCCTGAACGGTGTTTTTCTGTCAGCAACCACCTATCAGGTGCGGGGCAAGTTCGTGCCATATTCGGCCCGTGCCACAGACTGGTCGGACTGGATAGATGTCACCACGCCGGATGTCCGGTTTTTGGCAGGCGCAGATTATGATCCGTATGAGGGCGTCATCGGCCTTGATGATCTTGATGAAGATCTGGCAGATCTTCAGGATTGGCTCGGCTCTGGCCTGCGCGATGTGCAAACCACGATTGCCGAGCTGGATGCGCGCATTGCTGATCTCGATCTCGGTGGCGCTGTTGTGCGTGACCAAATGCGCCAACAGATCAAGGCAACCGCCGATGATGTGACGGCACAATGGACGTTGCAGGCGGATGCGCTGGCAAGCGCTGATACGGCCATCGCCAACCGGGTGGAAACACTCACAGCCAGCTTTGCCACTCAGACGGCAACGTTTACCTCGCAGATCAGCAGCTTGGCGGCTGCTGATACGGCGCTATCCAGCCGGGTCGATACGCTTACCGCCACACTGACGGATACGCAAACAGGCTTGCAGGCAACTGCAAATGCTGTGTCCAGCCTTTCGACCACAGTCACCAATGTTGATGGCAAGGTTACGGCGGTTGCCACCGCACTGACTTCACTGTCAGCAGCATCATCCAGTGGGGACGTCAACAGTGCCAACTTCCAGATGGCGGTGATGACAGGGCCAAGTGGCTATTCCCGGATCGGGGCGCAAGCCCGGCAGGGCGGCGCAGGCAACTGGCGAAGTGCGGCTTGGTATCTGGATGTTCCCAACGACGCCAGCTTGCCAACCCGGTTTCTGGTCGAAGCAGGCCAGTTCATCGTGGTGGCTGGCGGCAATCTCAACAACCCGTTTGTCGTGGACGGCACGGCGGTGCGCATGAACGTTGCCAACATTGGCACGGTCACGGCGGGCGTCATGCAAAGCTCAAACGGAAAAATGGTCATCAACCTGACAGCCGGAACAATTGTGATCTCCTCATGACCAAAACCCTGATCGGCCTGGACTACACCGGCACGGCCTGCGTTAAAATCACCAAAGGCTCATATGATCCGGTGACAACGCCAGACGGCGATATTTCCAAATTCCTGTATTCATCAAAATGGGCGGCGGATTGCAAGATTGCCGCCCTGTTTCGGGGCTTGCCGCAAGGGGGTGGTTATTATCCATCGTCGGGCAATTGGACTTACTATGTCTCATATGGCCATCCGCCACCAAGCGGGAATACCACGATTGAGTTCAACATCATCCAGAAGAGCCACTTTCCAGATCTGCTGTATGACTATCCTCTCCATATTGTAAAATCCTATGATGCCAATGGCTACGATATAACCACCCGTGTTTGGGAGGCAGGACTTGGGAGCAGTTACTCCACCACGTATTTGTGGCAGGCCGGGATTGTCTCGCCTAATAATGTGGGTTGGGTTAATCCCGGCTCCACCTTTGGCGTATTGGCGGCGTCTGGCTCATGGACCACTGTTACAGCTACGCAATCAGCCGTAGCGTCAGCAACTGATCTTACTGGGTCATCCCAGATCACGCTGGCCGTGTTTAACCTGCCGGGCGATGATGCTGCAATCCAGAACGGTGATGAGCGAGCAACAGTCGCCGGGCAGCCGCAAATCTTGATCAACTCCAGCACGCTCAAGGTGAGCAAGCCGGGCTTTGATGTCACTACCGCAACAGGCACTCAAATTGCCTTTGACAGTGCAAATACACCCAGCAAAATCATCGCTGCGAACGATATCGCGGTGCCAAGTGGCACAAGCTATTATGAGGCCGGTCTAAATCTCAGTCTCGAAACTCTGGTTGACTGCCATTTTTACGATAGCGGCGTGATCTATTATCCAAGATCGATTGCGAAAGGCGCAATACCCGTTGTTTATCGCAAAAATGGCACACGGATTGAATTCGTCAATTCCGGCAATCCGTGCCGCGCGCGCTTCATGGTCTATGCCTCTGGCAAGACGGACCAAACGAGCGGCACAAATGATGTGCTGCGGCAATTTACCGATGGCAGCGGCAACAATGTTGTGCAGTTCCTGAGGCCGGGGGCAAGTGCTAATCCATCGTTTGCCGATATCGTCATTGATAGCCGCTGGCCTGTCGTAAAGATCGTCAAACAGGGCTATTTTTCCGTTTCGGATGGCCCGGCTGAAACCAACATATCCTATGACGCCAACGGCATGTTTGTGTTTCTGCGATGGTGTACCGTCCATTCGGGCGGCGGCACGGGCAGTGGTGTGAACCGATGGGCTTGGAGCAAGTTTGTCAGGCCACCAGAGTTTACGCTGTGGGCGGTTGATAACGGGGCCGTCAACGTTGGCGGCAACACCACAATAGCGCGATACGACAACACATCTGCGACGTTTTACAGCTATCGCGGTATGCCGAAATACCAGCGTTACACCAGCTCGACGCCAACAACCGTTTACGACAGCGCGCCCATCATTGGCATCCGCTACTACGTCTTTGGCGTGGCGATCCCCTAACCCCATCCCCCTCATTGAGAGATTGCATCCATGAGCATCAACCCTGATGTTGCGTACAGCGAGCTGTGCGCTGAGAACAAGTATTTGAAGGGCCGCAATCTGGCGCTGGCGCAAGCGCTGTTTGAAGTCACTGGAGCGCGCGACCAACTGCGCTCTGAGCTGGACGCGGCAACCAAGGCAAAGCAGGAGGCTGATGATGGCGCTGCAAAGTGACTATTCCGCTGGCACCGTAAACATTGCCGCCAATGGCACTGCGGTCACCGGCGCTGGAACCGCGTGGCTGAAGGCGGGCTTTACGGCGGGTGACCTTCTGTTTGCCAACGGCTATATCGGTCTCGTCGCCTCGGTGGAGAGTGATACGGCGCTGACGCTGGATCAACCATGGCGCGGTGGCGCTTTGAGCGCTGGGGCCTATCGGCTGCGCTATCAGGGTGATGGATCGCGGATCTCTGCGCAAGCCCGTCAGCTGATCGAGTTGCTAGGTGGATCGGGCAATCTTGAGGCGCTGGGCAAGATTGCAGCTATTGCTGATCGGCTGGCCTATTTTACCGGCGCGGGGCAGATGGCCGCAACCGGCCTGACTGCCTTTGCCAGATCGTTGCTGGATGATGCCGACGATGCAACTGCGCGCAAGACGTTGGGCGCGCAGGCGGCGCTTGGGTTTACGCCTGTTCAGGCAGGCGGTCCGAAGGACAGTAGAGACGACAACAAAATCGCGATTGGATGGAGTGATGACTATTCGTTGAGACTTAAGATCGATGCAACGGAATTTGGGTCGCATTGGCCAATCAAAGCGCGCGACAATGTCGCCAAGGTTGGCGATACGATGACCGGCCCTCTTACTGTGCAAAACACAGATGTGAAGGGCGACGCAAGATTTGTCGCAGCGGCGGCAAACGGTACCAAGTCTCGGGCTGAGTTCGGCCAGCGGTCGAATGGAGATGGTTATGTTTGGGCGTGGGGATATCAATGGACGTTTGCGACGGATGGCAGTTTTTACTCACCTAACTTAATCTCTTCCGGACTAGACATTCGCGCACACCGCCATCTCTTTGCTGGCGGCGATATTGTTGTGGGCGAGGGGCAAGCCCAAAGCTCCGTACAGATGCGTGCTGGCGATAAAAACGGCCGCTTCATCTTCAATGATGCGAGCGGGATTGGCTTTCTCAATTTATCAAACGCTTGGGTATTCACGGCTTTCGACGATGGAAGGACGTGGTCGAAAGGTAATGTTTCTGCGGGTGCCGCGACGCTCCAGACAGATGGCAACGTCATTGGCTCGATTTGGTCGAATTGGGGCTATCCCGACATTTACAATGCGGTTGGTGCGAGGATCGAAGCCCGTGGTGCAGCCTTTGCCGATAACCGCGTGTCCCGGCTCAGTTATCGGCTGGTTTCGCTAGGTTATTTTGATCCCGGCGAGGGGCAGGCTCCCAGCGGCGCGGTGCTGACTGGCCTCAACAGTGATCCGTCTTCTGGTCGCGTTAACCGCACCTTATACAGGTATGTGCAGGTCTACGACCCTGTGCGTGGGTGGGTTAGCTTTGTCAACGCATAGGACAACATAATGCAAATCGTTAATTTTGGAACATTCAACCCAGCGATCCGCGATTGCATACTGTTTTGGATCAATGAGGATGGTCAGGACTGGTACGAGATGCGCCGGGGCCTGACCACCTGGGGCGAGGCTGGTGAGTTCATTGATGCCGTCTATGGTGCATGGGCGTTGATTGATCCTTCGACCATGCGCGTCACCAATGTCGAGTTTGATCCCTCACGGTTGGTGCCATGCAACAAGATCGTGCTCGGCATTGATGCCGATGTGGCCGATATCCAAGTGGATATGTTGTTCACGGGCGGATCACTGATCAATGCGGCTTTGCCAATCACCCTTGAGCAAGTGGATCGTGAGCGAGACAGACGCATTGATGCGGGCTTTGTGTTTGACGGCGTCCTGTTTCAATCGGATGCCGGATCACGCGAAAATATTGCCGGCGCAAAGTCGGCAGCATCCGACGCCATCATGCTCGGTGCGCAAGCCAATGACTTTGGCTGGCAACGCCTGCTTGATCCAAATGCTACCAATACATTCGCTTGGATTGCCACCGATAACAGCCTGCATCCCATGGACGCACAAACCGTTGTGCGGTTTGGCTATGCGGCTATGGCTCACAAGCAGGACATGATTTTTAAGGCCCGTAGCCTAAAGGCGATGGACACGATCCCGGCAGATTATGCCACCAATGATGCCTATTGGTCTTAAGGTGCATTTAGAGCCTCACCTTACATGAATGTGTCCCGCCGATAAAAATTGCCGTAGATGTGCGTTGTCGATGAGTTGTCCGTTGTCTGACCGTCAAGATTGTTCTTGCTGTAAATCAAATCGATAAAATGATTGTTGCCTCCTAGGGCTAGGCCAAAGGTCACATCACGCTCCTCGATAGTCGTAGATTGCTGCGAGGCGGGCTCTGTATTCCCTTTTGCCGCCGCTTCAGCCTCGAGTGTTGATTTGTTGAAAATGACATACCAAAGCCATGGATCAAATATGGGCACCCTGCTTATCGTCACGAAGCATAGCGGAACAAAAACAATGGCGACCAGACTGCTTGACATTCGGCGAAAGCGACAGCGGCATAACGAAATGAATGCGGCAACGAGATAGGCGAGCAGCATTATCACGGTGACCAGCAACAGCAGAGGGACACCTAAAAAGCCTAGAATGGCATGCAGGGTCGTAGCGGAGTCGTCATTCCAAAAATCAAAAGCACGGCCCATTGCTGCGCAAGCGAAACCAAGGAAACCGCCAATGACAATTCGCCCCACGCGCCAAGTATCCTTGGGCCGAATTGGGGTGTTTATCTCTTCACTCTTTATCGCCATCTGAAAATACCCATAACCACGGCCCCAATCGTCCAGTATCACTTATCAAACAGGAGACATTTTCCTGCAAGCGCTTTCAAATGGCTGAGGATGCCCTTGGCCGTCCTGCTGTTCTGGGTCGGTAATGGGCGTGCATGATCAGCGGATCACGGCGGCTTGCGCAGAGAATGATCTTGATTGCATCGCTGATGTCTTGCCCGGCCTTGTAGTTTTTCCATGTGCGCAAGGATACCCCCACCAGATCGGCGGCTTCGTTGTTGGAAAGGACCAACTCGTCCTGCCATTTGGCGAGGTCTTCACCGGTGTAGCTGCGTTGGTCTTCAGCAATCTGTGAGAGGTGATAGGCATCAATCGCCAGATCGTCACCGGCCCATTCAATTGTTGCGCCAAAATCCTCAACCGTTGCCGTCTGCCAGATCGCCTCGGATTTGAGCGGGGCCAGAAGGTCGCCACCTGTCGCAATCCAGCCAATCAGATTGACGCTGGAGCGGGTGCCGTTCTGCCATTCAATATTCAGCATCGTGCCTGCTTGGGGCGTCACTGCTTTAATGCGGGGCATATCCATGGTGCTCTCCTTCAGGCGATTGGAAAACGAGGGTTGGTACGGTTCCATTCTGCGGCAATCAAATTGCGATTTTTGGCTGCCCATTCAAGGGCGGCTTCCTCTGCTTTGCGGGGCAATTTGCCTTTGAGAATTTCCAGCGTGGCAATGTCCACCAATGCATCGGCATCCGGCGTGATGATGTGAAAATGCGGCGGCAAATGGTCGTTCGCGTAGACCCGGATGATGATGTTTCCGATTTGAACCAGTTTGCCCATGTGCCCCTCACTGTCGTGAGAAATACATAGGGCATTTCCGACACCATGTAAATAACGTGGTGCATATTTTACACCATAATAGGAGAAGACAATGGATCGTGCGAAATTCTTCGCAGGTGCGCGCAGCGCGTTGTTTGGCGGCAAGCTCACGCAAGGGCAGGTGGATGGCATCACCGCCATTCTGGATGGATGGCAGGCCAGCCAAATGACGGATTTGCGGTGGTTGGCCTATATGCTGGCCACGGCTTACCATGAGACAGCCAGAACCATGCAGCCGATTGCCGAATATGGCAAAGGCAAGGGCCGCAAATACGGCGTTAAAGGCAAGCACGGGCAGGTGCCCTATGGGCGCGGGTATGTGCAGCTGACGTGGGATGTGAACTATGAAACGGCAGATCAGGAACTTGGGCTTCAGGGTGCGCTGATCGAGAATTTTGACCTCGCGCTTGATCCAGATGTTGCTGCACGAATCATGTTCCTCGGCATGGAGGAGGGCTGGTTTACCGGTCGGAAGCTTGGTGACTATTTTAGCGGGTCGAAGGCCGATTGGCTGAATGCCCGGCGCATTATCAACGGTATGGACCGCGCCAAGGATGTTGCCGCCTATGGCCGCAAGTTCCACTCCCTTTTGCTGGAGGCGGGGGCATGAACACCAACCTGCTGCACAACATCATCAACATGCTGGTCTGGGCCGTTCCGGCGCTGGCGCTGTTTGATTGGTCGGCATTCTTCAGCGAGGCAACCGCGCTTAAAATCGTGGGTATCCTCGGCATCCTCAAGATCCTGATCAATGCATGGCGCGACGGCTTGCGCGGCATGGTGCAGCCACAGCCGCCTGTGGGATCGCAACCACCACCAGACGGCAATCCGCAATGATTGCTGTGGCGGCCAACAAAACAGGGAGGGGCGCAATGAATGGCACCAGAGATTGACGCAAGCGTGCATCGCCAGCTCGGTGAGCTGGTGGCTGGCCTGCGGGGTTTGAAAGACGACATTCAGGAAATCAGGGACGCGCAATTGCGCTCTGAAGACAAATCCACCCAAAGCCGGGCCGTCGTGCATCGGCGTATGGATGAGATGGTGTCTCGTGTGGGCGCGCTGGAACAGCACATCACCAACGTGCAGGCCGATGTGGCCGATATGAAGCCAGTCACCAATGACGTGAAGCGCTGGAAGCTGATGGGCATTGGTGCGCTGGGCATGATTGGCATTGGCGGTATAGCGCTTGGCGTGTCTTTCGCCGATGTGCTCAAGCGGGTCGGCTCACTGCTGATCGGCAGAATTTAATGCAACAACAGACAAGGCCGGAAGATTGCTCTTCCGGCCTTTCGTATTGCCCCCGGCACGGGTGGCTGCGGTCTTGCGACCGCAACAGCGGGCTCGATTGGCCTCAAACCCCGCTTGGTAAAAACTTAGAATCATTACCACACCCGGCACCTGCGCAGGCGCGGGCGGTGTGGCAGAAAAAGTGATTCTGAACAATGGAACAGACAAGTTTAAACTTCACCACGGTTCGCCCCGTATCGCCTCCGGCTGCCTATCTTGGCGGCAAGCGGCAATTGGCCGAACGGATTTCCTCTATCATCGAACAGATCCCGCACGCGCTTTATGCCGAACCCTTTGTGGGCATGGGCGGCGTGTTTTTCCGCAGAAAACTCATTCCCAAATGCGAGGTAATCAATGATCGCTCCGGCGATGTCGCAAACCTGTTTCGCATCCTGCAAAGGCATTATCAGCCGCTTATGGATCATATGCGGTTCCAGCTGTTTTCAAGGCGTGAATTTGATTGCCTTGCGGCGGCTGATCCAGCAACGCTCACCGACATAGAAAAGGCGGCACGGTTTCTATACCTCCAGCGCTCTGCCTTTGCAGGCAAAATCGTGGGGCGGCATTTTGGAGCGGACTTAACCCGCCCGGCGCGTTTCAACATGAAGACCCTGCGCGGCACGCTGGAAGAGGTCCACGACCGACTTTGTGGTGTCACCATCGAAAACCTCGACTGGCAAAACTTTATCAACCGCTACGACCGCCCCGGCACACTCTTCTACCTCGACCCGCCCTACTATGGAAACGAGGGCGACTATGGCAAAGACGCCTTCAGCCGGGATCAATTCACCGAAATGGCCACCCGCCTCAAATCCATCAAAGGCCGCTTCATGATTTCGCTCAACGACTGTGAAGGCGTGCGCGAAATCTTCAAGGATTTTCAGTTCGTTCCCGTTGGCCTGACCTACACCGTGCGCGGTGGCGGCGGCAAAGACGTGGGCGAGGTGATCATTATGGATGGCAAAGGGCAGGTCGGGAATTTGCCGCTGGGATGAAAAAACAGGGAGATGACTAACTGCTCGGGCAGGCTAATTCTGCCCGCAGCTACATCACTGCTGACCTTCAATACTCTTAAATCGTGTTTTTTAGAGCGTAATTCTCCCTCCAAGTGGACCAGACGGAGTGCACGGTCGGATTCAAGGTTGTGCCATCGGCGGACTCCCTTTTGGGGGAACTAACAGGTATATGTTGCGAATCTCCAGCGGGGGATACACATGTTGGTTGTCTGCGGAGCGGCACTCTCGATATGAACACACTTGAAAGCGCGCTTGAGGCTTCACTCGTTAAGAAGTTGCAAGACCTGAAATACGAACATCGTCCGGATATCCGAGACCGTGTTACTCTGGAGCAGAACTTTCGTGCGAAGTTCGAAGCGCTTAACCGCGTGAAGCTCACTGACGCCGAATTCATTCGCCTACTGGACGAAATTGTTACGCCCGATGTCTTCGCGGCATCCCGTATCCTGCGTGAGCGCAGTAGCTTCACACGCGATGACGGGACGCCGCTCAACTACACCCTCGTCAACATCAAAGATTGGTGCAAGAACTCCTTTGAGGTAGTCAATCAGCTTCGCATCAACACGGACAACAGCCATCATAGGTACGATGTAATTCTGTTGATCAACGGCGTTCCGGTTGTTCAGATTGAACTGAAGACCCTCGGCATCAGCCCGCGTCGCGCCATGGAGCAGATCGTCGAGTACAAGAACGACCCTGGGAACGGGTACACAAAAACCATCCTATGCTTCCTTCAACTGTTCATCGTCAGCAATCGCGACCGCACATTTTATTTTGCGAACAACAATGCACGTCACTTCGCCTTCAATGCCGAAGAGCGTTTTCTGCCAGCATATGAATTCGCAGATGTAAACAATAAGAAGATTGTCCACCTCGACAGCTTCGCCGAGATATTCCTCGTAAAATGCACACTCGGACAGACAATCAGCCGCTACATGGTTTTGGTCGCAAGCGAACAGAGGCTCCTGATGATGCGGCCCTATCAGGTCTATGCGGTGAAGGCGATCATCGACTCTATCGCTCAGGACTGCGGCAACGGCTACATCTGGCACACGACGGGCAGTGGCAAGACACTTACCTCTTTTAAGGCGTCAACGCTCCTCAAAGATAATCCTGATATCGAAAAGTGCCTCTTTGTCGTGGACCGCAAGGACCTTGACC